>JAHJDP010000089.1 GCA_018831195.1 Candidatus Eisenbacteria bacterium
TATCAGGGCATTACCTACACGACAAGGGAAAAGGTCGTCGATATCGGGCCCATCCATATGACAGCAGAGAAGACGAAAACGATTCCGCTGCCTCCGATCGTGGGAGGGCTTGCGCTTCTTGGCGGTATTGTATTGCTGGTTGTAAGTAACAAAAAGGGCTGACGATTAACGCCCCATATTTGTATCTCAAAACGAAGGATTAAGTGACCATGCGTATCACGTGTTTCAATGTTGCGAGGCGCCTGTGCGCCGCATCTATCTGTCTAATGCTCCTTTTCCTGTTTCCTCCTGCGGTGGCTGCGGACAGAACCGGTGATGAATTTTTGACCGGTTATATTACATCCATCCTTGAGCGGGACCTGAACTGGGGGAGAGACAGCTATATTTTGAAGGTTGTCAACGGGGTTGTTGCTATTACCCTATTTAAAGATGATCCGGCGCAACGGGAGGCGGCCGACAAACAGCTGCATGATATAGTCGGATTGCAGAGGGTAACGATTGTGGTGAAGCCTGCAGACACGAAGAAGCCGGGAGCGGTAAGCAGGTTTACGGGAATAACCGGCGACGGGGAAGCCTTTCCAACGGGCGACCTGTTCCGGCCACTAATCGCCGATCCTAAGCAGCCGCAGTTCTTTGTCGGCATAAATAGCTTCAGATCATCGGGTGAGAGATACACCATGGCGGCCGTAGGATTCGGAGAGACATTCGGCATGTACAGGTTCTTAGGCAGCCATGAGGGGAACGGTCTGCAACTGGGCTTGGCAGGCGCTATATTTGCCCGGTTCAACATGGATGCCCCTTCCCACGACCTCATCAACGCAGATTATACCATCGGCATTCCCGTAACTTACCGGAATGGTGACAATTCACTCCGCTTCCGCGTTTATCACCAGAGTTCACACCTGGGGGATGAATTCCTCCAGAGTGTTAATCCTCCCGAGCGGGTTAACCTCAGCTATGAAGCCATTGAGCTCATCTATTCCCGCGAATGGCAGGGATGGCGGGTGTACGGGGGCGGCGAGTCTTTGATACACAAGGAGCCGGCTGATCTAAAGCCGATGAGTGCTCACTGGGGGATCGAATATTGCGGCAGCAAGCCGCTTGTATTAAACGGCAGGCCGGTTGCCGGGGTGGACATGAAGAGCTTCGAGGAGCATAACTGGGCCATCGATACCAGCGTCAAGGCCGGTCTCGAGTTCGGTCATCCCAACCCGGGGCAGCGTCGCCTGCGCCTCATGGCCGAGTGGTACAACGGGTTTGATCCAAGCGGCCAGTTTTACAACAATAAGGTTGAATACTTTGGCCTTGGGGTTTCTCTGGGATTCTGACGGATTTTATCGAGTAGGTGTTTCACCCCTGTGGTATTGGGTAAAATCTCAGTGATGCCCAAAAAGGTGAAAATGAGTAAAAATATATTCAGGAAGAAAACTTTGTTGAAACATGGATGGAAAGAAAAAATCTATGAGACATTTTCAGGAGTCTCAACATGGTTCCGGCGTATGCGGGTGGGTGTCCTATCGGCAGTTCCGGGAATCCGCAATATCCGTTTAATCAAACTGAGCTGGCTCGTTTACCCCCTTATGTGCACAACAGTCATCACAGCCGCTATAATTGCAATCGGATTATATCACATCTATTTCGACCGAACAAACCTTCCTGACATAGACTCATTAGCCAATTTTGAGTTTCCTGCTATCGGCTGCGTATACGATGCCAATGGCCAGCCGCTTATTGAGCTGGCAAGAGAGTACAGGCGCATAACTAAGTATGAGGATCTGCCGCCCATTGTTCGTGATGCGATTCTTGCAACTGAGGACAAAAACTTCTTCTCACACAACGGAGTTGAATATTCCACAATTCCCCGCGTACTAAGTAAAGTGCGGATCGGCGCCTTGATGTCGCACCTCACACGGTCGGCAGGGCAAGAGGAGGTTAATAGTGGCGGCATCTTCCCGCAAGGCGGATCGACTGTCACGCAACAGCTTGTGCGCGGACATTTCCTTCAAAAGCTGACGGCTCAAGAAAACAGCAAATCGCTCCTGCACGGGTCACTTCTGCTCCGTGGATTGTCTCACATCATTGGCCCGCGAAGTGTTAACAAGCTGTATCGGAAACTGGAGGAGATGAGGCTATCGTTATGGGTCGAGGAAGAGATGCAGAAGCTTTTCGGCTCTAAACGCCGGGCCAAGGAAGAAATTCTGGCACGGTATGCCAGCTTTATTTACATGGGAAACGGTCAATACGGAATTGCGAGAGCGTCCGAGTATTACTTCGGTCGGCCTCTCGCCACTTTCACCGTGGATGATGCTGATAAAGCGGCACTGCTGGCAGGCATTGCAAAGTCGCCCCGTTCCTATGCGCCAAGCGCTAAAGAGACCGGGAGAATCCTGCGCCGGAGAAATCAATCCTGGCGCTTATGGCAGTCAACGGTTTTATCTCTCCGGACAGGGTCAGGGAGGCTGAAAAGCGCCCTATTCAGTCAGTCGCGTGGCACAGGGGCAAAATGCTCCCGGCTGCCGCGGTTGTTGAAAATGTCCTGCAGGAGCTCAAAACTTTCAACGCTGATCTCAGCGTTGAAGATCTTCTGCAGGGACGCATCAATATTTACTCGACTGTGGACGCCCGTGTGCAGCAAATTATGAATGAGGCGCTGGAGCATGGCCTTGAGCTTTATGAGAAGCGACACCCGGGTTCCAAAGGGCTAATCCAGGGATCTGTTATTGTGCTGAGGAACCGCGATTCGTGTATCCTTGCTGAGACAGGAGGACGTCAGTTCTATAAAGGCCGCTTAGCATCATATAGCGACTTTAACCGCGTCACGCAGTCCCTTCGTCAACCCGGGTCTGCAATGAAGCCCATTGTTTATCTTGCTGCTTTCCGTAAGGGAACATTTACCCTTGAGTCGATGGTTCCCGACGAACCGATCGGTGTTCCGGATGGGGGGGAACAAAGTCTGAAATGGATCTCAAACTACGATGGGCAATTCAAGGGCGTGATTCCACTCCGGGAGGCGCTTGCGGAATCCAGAAATGCCGTTGCAATTTGGATTACAGAGCAAATTGGCATTGACAGCGTCCTTAGAACCTCTGTGAGCCTGGGAATTCACACACCCTTGCTTCCGTATGCCTCGACTGCGTTGGGTGCCTCTGAAGTGAATTTGCTGGAGTTGGCCAATGCATACCGCGCAATGGCCTCGGGTATTCTCACCCAGCCGTATGTAATCAGGAAAATCGTACGCGATTCGGGTGAGGTTGTGGTTGAAAAAGAGAACAAGCGGTCAACGGTCGCTCTCAATGACGATGCTCTTTCTCTCATTCAGGAGGGCTTGCGTGGTGTCGTGCGAATTCCCACCGGTACTGCTCATTCACTTGACTCCAGAAGTTTCCCGATCGCCATTATGGGGAAGACAGGTACGACAAATGAGTTCAGGGACGCTCTCTTCATAGGCTCGACGTACGGCCCCGATGGAATAACTATAGCTGTCCGCATAGGCTTTGACGACAACCGTTCTCTTGGACGAAAAGAAACCGGGGGCAGGATAGCGCTTCCGGTCTTCAAGGAAATCATGCTCAGAGTATACCGGGAAAATCTCGTAGGCTCTGTGCCGAAGTTTCCGGCTCAAATGGAACAGAATATTAGCGCTTATCTTAAAGGCGATCCGACCGAATCAGCAGCGGTGACAGACACTTTTCTTGCTTCGATGTCTGAAATTCGGGTCGTTTCCAAGGATTAACTGAAAGCGGGTTTTTTCATGCAAATAGTTAACCTTATTCACTCGATTATGCCAGGAGGAACGATATGAAGATCTTAAAGACTGTGATGATATTGCTTGTGCTGCTTTTAGTGCCGGGTTATGCCCTCTCTGCGAATCCCGGTTATATGCGAGTGAGTCTTATCGAAGGTGATGTTCAGATAAAGACGCCCGACTCGGATGAATGGGGTATCGCGTCTGTTAATACTCCCCTTGCAGAGGGTGATGAACTTTGGGTCCCTCAGGACGGAAGGGTTGAACTCCAGCTGAACACAGGGACATATATCAGACTCGATGAGAGTTCTGCTCTCCAGATACTGTCGATGGATGAGGATTCTTCCCAGTTCTATCTGTCGCAGGGATATGCCTATATTTTTTATGATACTCCGGTGAGTGGAGGAGTTTTACAGATCGATACTCCCGACACGTCCACCCGGGCCTTCGACAGGGCGATCTTCAGAATCGATATGTCTGAGCAGTACACAGATGTGGCGGTCTACAAGGGATATGTTGAAACGGAGAACAATGTCGGAAATACAGGAATAGAAGCAGGACAAATGGTATCTCTCGGAGAGAACACGGACGGAGAGGTTTCTCCGATGGGGCCTCCTGACGAGTGGGAGAAGTGGAACAAGAAAAGAAACGACAGGGTCTATGCAGGAAGTGACGTGGGCTCCCGCTATCTGCCCTACGAACTCAGGCCGTATTCATCCGACTTTGACAGCTACGGCAAGTGGGTACGTGTTCGTGGGTATGGTAATGTCTGGACCCCGACGGTCGCAGCCAGTGCGAGCTGGTCTCCCTACAGAAATGGCAGATGGATATGGAGAGGCGGTGATTACATCTGGGTGGCTTAAGAGCCTTGGGGATGGGCGCCCTACCATTACGGTAGATGGAGCTTTGGTGTAAACATAGGCTGGTTCTGGGTGCCTCCTATTGATAATGAGGTTTACTGGGGCCCGGGATATGTCGGATGGGTCAGGACTCCTGATTATGTGGCATGGGTTCCTCTGGCCCCGGGAGAAATCTACTACGGCCGGGGCAATTACGGCCGGCACAGCGTAAACATAATCAATATTAATATTACCCGGGTCAAAATAACCAATGTTTATAAAAACGCAGATATTAGCAATGGGGTGACAGCTGTAAACCGGAACACATTTAATACGCGCAGACCAAGAATTGCTGATGTCGATAAAAACATCATACGGAAGAAAATATTCGTAAAAAACAATTTCAGTGTCGGCACACCTGATATTAAACCTACGAAAGAGAGTTATTTTGCTTCGACCAGGCAGATTCAGCCGGCTAAACTCCCGCCACAACGCTTCAGAGAATTGCGGGTGAAGGAATTAAAACACTCACGCCCGCTTATAAAAGATAGGGACAAATCCGTCCTAAACCCCGGTGTTAAGCCCGATTCACTGCCGCTAAATAGTGTCACAACGCCAAGAACTCCCGGGAGGGGAAAGCCCATGATTCATCAGGTTAAACCTGAGGAAATAAGGAAATCTGAAAAACCAGATGGCGGTCATATCGGCAGAGGCGGGAACCGGCAGGCTCATCCCGAGGAGAGAGTTAAGCCCGCTGCTCCTGAAGCCGTTCCCGCAGCAAGAGATGAAAAGCAGGGAGTTCAGCCTGCAGAGAGATTGAAATCAGGCACTCCTGCTGCCGGTCCAACCGACAGAGGCAAAAAACAGCAGGTTAAGCCTGAAGAAAGAGTTAATCCTGCTGCTCCGGAAGCTGTTCCAGCAGCAAGAGATGAAAAACAGCGAGTTCAGCCTGCAAAGAGATTTAAATCCGGTACTCCTGCTGCCGGTCTCCCAGACAGAGTTGAGAAGCAGCAGGTTAAGCCCGAAGAGAGAGTTAAGCCCGCTGCTCCTGAAGCCGTTTCCGAAATAAGAGGCGAAAAGCAGCAGGTTGAGCCTGTAGAAAAAAGAAATATCGTAGTGCCTGAACGCGGCACGACAGGCAGAGTTGAAAAGCAGCAGGTTAAGCCCGAAGAGAGAGTTAAGCCTGGTGCTCCTGAA
>JAHJDP010000090.1 GCA_018831195.1 Candidatus Eisenbacteria bacterium
CTCGAAATGGGGTGGCTCTTTTGGTTGACGCTGACGCCGGTAGCTTAGGACATTGGGGTTCGCTATATCTGTAAGTGTCATAGAGTTTTGCGGTTGCGGCATTCTGAACGGGGCTCTCTGTTTGGAAAGGGTGTCGCTCGGATACCGGTCAAATTACTCGAACTGGGCGATGGATCGCCGAAGTTCTCTTGTTCTGTGTTCTCGGCTGGTAAGTTTTTGACGCTCGCGTTGCACGCGGACCCCGGGTGAGACCCTTTACGAACTCGCGATCGAGTCTTGGCGTGACGTCAATTGCATCTACTGCGGATGGTGTTCTCGCGGAATACGTGTCCATTTTCTTGGGTAAAATCATAATCCCGGGATAAAAGGATTCGAGACCTCAAAGAAATTAACGGTATGATCTATAAGAGAACCCCCATCCAGGCAACCTATGGCCTCGAATCTTTTATGAAGTCATATTTTTCGATCACAGGACCACCGAGGGATGACTTCAGTACAGACTTCAGTACATCTTACGGAGAAATCGGTTACTTTTTGCTCTTTTTCTCATTGTATCATAGGCGTTATTTAGTCAATATACGCTTTTTTATTAGACTTTGAGATGAAAAAAAATTAGAAATATTAAATATCATTAGTACTCGGAGAAGAATTCGATCTATCTTGGATCAATGGTGCCAGGGAGGGTGCCTAAGTTTAACCCCTATACTAGCCCAAAGGAATGGGGTATAGTGCCTATCACTGTAGATGATCTGACATTTGGTCGCGTGCGATATATTCGTGCAGGGAGGGCATTCTTTCGGATGCCAAAAACATCCTCTTCCCCAGAGGAACCAGGGGTCGCGGGCATGCCTTTTGCTCCTATACTCCATATATATCAAGAATGGTCTGGCTTGTCCTGAATCAGGAGTTGCTAACCTGGAGGTCTTAAACATGAGCACGACAGTGGATAAAAGTCCTGAGGTTTCCCGCTCAGCCGAAATAGCGAGGTTCTGTGATGAATATCTGGTACAGAAGCCGGATCCTAAAGTGATAAGGAGGATATTCAACCTAACCGAAGAGCAGCTTTTGGATGGCAATGAGTATCTTCCGCCGGAACCTGAGCTCCTTATGGAGAAATTCAAATTAACCAAGAAACAACTTTTGGAGGTTGTGGAGCTCCTCGAGAATGAAGGCTATTGCAAAGAGATCCGCAATAGAGTACTCAACCTACTTAGGATTCGCGTTCTCTGTGCCAGCCAGGTAAGCATAGAGCTTCTGATTCGGCCAAGAAAAGTCTGGGGAGCAATTCTAATGCTAAAGGCCTTGGGTCTGGTTGAAATGAAGCCCGATTCAGAAAAAGATTATGAATACGAGGTTATGGAGGTGCCCTGGAAAAGAGCATTCGGACGTCCTTCTATCTGAGCTGATTGTTTATGCTTGCACCTTGCGAGAGTGGGACAGATTGAAAAGGGAGGCGTCCGTTGAGTGTTGTCGTTCTTATAATGTATTGTTTTTGCGGCATTGCAGTCTCGTTATTGTCCTTATGTATTTATATTGAACGATATAGGAACCCCGCCAAAATTCCTCCTCATCTTTTTGGGGATAGATGGATCAAGAGCCTCCTGTCTTATTCCGTTATTTGGAGTCTCCTTTCATTTGTGTTTTGCCACTTTGCATTTGCCCCCCTATATACAATGGTTCACAAGGCAATACTTAAAACTGATCCAGGCATGTTGACTATTTTTCTCCTATACAGTCTGTTCAGCTTTGTCTTTATATATACACTTTTTAAATTCCCCAAGTTTGTGATGTCTCCCGTCAGCGGCATAATCCAAGACCAGGTGGAAAAGTTCAGCAGGAAGACTTTAGCGGCTTTCGATTTGATCGACGAAGAGGAACGTAGAATTGGAGCTCGACTTAGGAAACAATATACAAAGAGCGTATGCGAAAAGGCAGTTGAGATTCTTTTTAACAAATACAAAGACGAAATTTGTACATCAAATGGCAGTAGAGTGTCACCTGAGGAAGCAGGGCCTCTCAAAAATGCAAATGACCAGGGGAATCGATTTAAATTTGTTCTAAGGGAACTCAAATATTATCGTCTCTTAAGAGAAATGGAAGACACCGTTCAAGAAATCAAGAAAGCTGCTCCTCCCAGGTTTGATTATAAGGGAGAAGAACTTGAACGAGTCGCCAGAGAGATAGAAAAAGAGATACGTAGGAAGAAGAATTGGCAAGAGGCTGATATTCCGGTGACGATCCAATCCAGGGATCAGAATGGAACCGTCTATGGCCGTCTCTCATGCTTTGGAACCCCTGGGAGTTGGATTGTTAGTTTCGAGAAAATTGCCCCCACTCAAGGCATAGGAAGGCGAACAGATGAAGCTGCTCCCCCAGATCCCGTTACCACCGACCTTGATGCCCATCGTGCTTTGGAGAACATTTTATCTACATATAAAGATGATTTTCCTTTTGTTGGGAGTTATGCAGGAAAAAATCCGACACTTTCCGTTTTCGCTTCGTGCTGGGACGCGAAGATTAATCCCAACAATTATATAACTGACATCAAAGTACGCATTTCCACGGTATCCGATTCAGAAATGGCCAAATTCACGCCGTTGTCCTGGGCAAAAGACAATGCCGGAAATCCATGATCTGATGGAATTCTCGAGAGCCTTTTGGCTTGCCTAATTATTCCATACGGTAGTGTCCAGTATTTTTACACTTTTCTCTGTGACACTGTGCCTTCCATAGAGTGTGCCACGAAAGCGATGAGAGGAGGTCAGGATTGACTGATCCTGCAGAATGTGTAAGTATGGTGTAGTGAAAGCAGGATCGTTGCCCCGATAGTGGGCGGCGCGATTTATCACCAGACAGCGGCCCGGCCGCAAAGCGGAAGGCGTTGTGGGTGTTGGCGAAGGCAGCCATCCCATAGCGTCTTTTTTATTGCCCGGGCTGTCGGTCCGCTAGCACCCCTCCTGATGTAGCCTCCCGCTCCGGTTCGCCCCGGAGGGAGCATGGACTTCCTAGATAATCCCGATGAGATGATGCCCGAGCAGCGCCTGCGTGAGCTTGCGGATATCCTGTCCGCCGGTTTCATTCGCCTCAGAAGCCGAAATCCGGAGCTTGCCTCCACCTCCGATCTATCTGCTGCGTCCACCGAGAAACCACTGGATGTTTCCGGCCACCCAAGCAGTTGTTTGGACAACGGGTTAACGGGCAGAGACCCGATTCAACAGGAGGCCCCGGAATGAAACCCAACATCGCCAGGGAGATCGAAAGACTAAGCAACATGACCGTCGCCGAGCTTCGGGAGAAATACGCCGAGGTCTTCGGGGAAGAGACCCGATCCCGGCATAAGGACTTTCTACGAAAACGGATTGCCTGGCGGCTCCAGGCCAATGAAGAGGGCGGTCTATCCGAGCGAGCCTTACGCCGAGCCAGGGAGTTGGCGAACGAAGCCGATCTTCGGCTGATAGCCCCACGGGGACGCACCGAAATCCACCGGTTCCGGCCATCACATGATCGGCGGCTTCCCATGCCCGGGACGGTCATTACCCGGGAGTACAAGGGCCGAACGATCTCCGTGATGGTCCTGGATGAGGGCTTCGAGTTCGAGGGGGAGGTTTATCGGTCTCTGTCGGCGGTGGCGAGGAAGATCACCGGCACCCAGTGGAATGGCTATCTCTTCTTTGATCTTGCCAAGAGGGGGAACGGGAAATGACCGTTCGGAATGGACGCAAGACGACAAAGAAGCCGGATGTCACCCGATGTGCCATTTATACCCGCAAATCCACCGACGAGGGTCTCGACTCCGATTTCAACTCTCTCGACGCCCAGCGGGAGGCGGCTGAGGCGTACATCGCCAGCCAGAAGGCGGAGGGCTGGACATTCCTCCCTGATCGCTATGACGACGGTGGTTTCTCTGGCGGCACGATGGATCGTCCGGCCCTGCGGCAGCTCTTGGCTGACGTGGAGGGTGGGAAGGTTGATTGCGTTGTGGTCTATAAGGTCGACCGCCTGAGCCGCTCGCTCCTCGACTTCTCCCGGATCATCGAGATCCTGGACAAGCACGGCGTCTCCTTTGTCTCCGTCACCCAGCAGTTCGCCACCAACACCTCCATCGGTCGGCTGACGCTCAACATGCTCTTTAGCTTCGCCCAGTTCGAACGGGAGATCATCTCCGAGCGGACAAGTGACAAAATGTCTGCGGCCCGGCGGAAGGGTAAGTGGATCGGTGGTATTCCGGTTCTCGGATATGACATTGATCCCGCAGGTGGGCGGCTGGTGGTGAACGAGGAGGAAGCCGCCAGGGTCCGTGCGATCTTTGATCTCTACCTGGAGAAGGAATCGCTGCTCGAGACCGTGCGGGAGCTGAACCGGCGGCGGTGGACGACGAAGCGATGGACAACGAAGAAGGGGTTGGAACGTGGTGGTGTCCCGTTCGAGAAGGGCAATTTCTCCCGCATGCTCACAAACATAGTATACATCGGCAACATTCAGCATCGCGGATCGGTCTATCCGGGTGAGCATGAGGCCATTGTGGATGAGAAGGTCTGGCAGCGGGTGCAGAAAATGCTCGGTCGTAACGGCACCGCTGGCGGTCGTGCTTCCCGGAACAAGTATAACGCACTCTTGCGTGGGATCCTTTGGTGTACTCCCTGCGAGACCGCGATGTACCACACCTATACGAACAAAGGTGATCGGAGATACCGTTACTACGTCTGCGGCCAGGCTCAGAAGAATGGCCGGGACAGCTGCCCGACGAAATCCATCCCGGCAGGAGAGATCGAGCGGTTCGTGGTGGAGCGGATCCGGTGCATTGGCACCGATCCGAAGCTCCAGGGAAAAGTGTTGGAGACGATCCGGGCAAATGTGAAGGGGCAACTCGATGAGTTCGACCGCGAGCGGCGGACAATCGCCAAGGACCTGAGGCGGTGGTCCACCGAGGTGAAGCGCCTCGTGGGACCCTCCTCTAAGGGCCAAGGCCAGAAATCCAGACCCACCAAGCTTGTTGATCTTCAGGAACGTATCGAGGCCGAGGAGGCGCGGCTGGGGGAGATCAGCAGGCGGAAAGCCGAGCTTGAGAGCGAGCAGGTCGATGAGAAGGATCTGGCCGCCGCTCTTGAGAGTTTTGCACCGATATGGGATTCCCTATCACCCAGGGAACAAGCCCGGGCCGTCCAACTTCTTGTGGAGCGAGTGGGATATGACGGGGAGACGCTCGCCATAACGTTTCGACCGACGGGGATCAAGGCGCTCTCACAGGAGGGGGCACCATGA
>JAHJDP010000091.1 GCA_018831195.1 Candidatus Eisenbacteria bacterium
ATCTATACTCAATCATGGCATTCTTGACTCGCACGGCCGACATTTCTGCGCTTTCCAAGGTAAAACCATTGGGAAATACATCTTTGCCGACACCGACGGCAACCGCCCCGGCTGACATATACTCTTTAATATTCTCCGCCCTTGGTCCGCTCGTTGGAACCAGAGGGATATGCGGGAAGGGCCCTCGAACCGCGCGCAGAAAATCTGGCCCTCCTAAAACGCCCGCCGGAAAAACCTTCACCAGCTTGGCGCCGCCCCTATGGGCGTCAGATATTTCCTTCGGCGATGCGGCTCCCGGAACACCAAGTAAATTGTATTTTTCCGCCACCTCCAAAATTTCCGGATCATATACCGGTGAAAGCGCGAATCTGCCACCGGCATCCGCAACAGCTTTGACTTGTTCGGTTTTAAGAACGGTGCCCGCCCCCACGATGACATTATCTTCCTTTGAAAGAGCTCTTATCACTTCCAGTGCATTCGGCGTCGTCAGCGTTACTTCCAAGACATAAAGACCGCCTCTTATAGCCGCCATGCAGGAATCAAGAACCGGTTCCTTTCCTGAAAGCCGGACACAGAGAATTATCCCATGTTCGAGAATATCAGAGAGTGTTCTTTCAATTGCCGTATTCTTCTGAATCACTTCAAAGTCCTCTCTTTGTCCGGAGACCCCCTATTCTTCTGTTTTTAATTTTTTTTCAACGCTTTTCAGCTTGTCTTCTATTGTTTGCTCCCGATCCACACGTGTGCCCAGCCGCAGATTGGTGCTGATTCGCGGCGCTCCCATTTTATGGATTTCTTCGTGGCATTCTTTCATGGCGTTGAAAACGTCATGCCATTCGCCTTCCACATTCGTCCCATATCCGTGGAGACGGGGATTCAATCCGGCATCCTTTAAAATGCCCTCGCAAACTGCGATGTATTTTGAGACCGAAACCCCAACGCCGATCGGAACAATACAGATATCTGCGATAACTTTCACCATGCACCTCCTGCCAACCACCTATCACTCAACCATATACTTGCACGCCGCCGGGAATTATTCGCAAAGATCACAGCCTTTGCCTAGGACCCGGCCCTGCCCATCCGAATTTTTTTAGATCGATTCTGCCGGCCTCGTCAAATACAACACCTTCGGCCTCAAGCTGTTCCCTCTGATGAAAGGCCCCGTCGCCGCCCCTTCTCGCGCTGACTTCTCCCTTGCTGTTAACGACTCTTTGCCAAGGGACATTGGATCCGAAGGGCACCGAAGCCATCGCATAGCCGACCATCCGCGGCGTACACTCACCGACAATGATGGCAATGTGTCCGTAATTGGTTACCTTTCCTTTTGGAATCTTCCGCACGACATTGTAGATCCTTTCATAGAGTCCGGATTCGGCATTCGATTGTGGGGATGTATAACTTCGCTTCGAAGTCATTAAATCGAATACTCCTCGACCTTGCTTAAGATTAATCTGAAAGTGTATATCCCACGACTCGATTATCTCTAAAAGTGGGAACGGCGATCATTTCCTTTTCCGGAATATATTCAAAATCCGCCGTGTTAACGCCCAATACAGAAAGATCGAGGATCTTTTCCACTTCTCCCGCAAGACTGATCCTATAAATCCTTCCTTCCCAATGAGAGACCAACAGATCACCTTTGCTTGTCATCTGAATACCGTCTATATTTCCCGGCTTTAACTTGGCGATCGTTTCCGCCTCCCTGGTCGTCAACGAGACAGCCTTTACCGAATTGTCTCCATTGTTTCCATAATAGAGTTTGCCGTTATAAACAAGAATCCCGTTGGGATTCTGCACCTCTTCGCCCCAAAACCATTCCTCAAACCCGTCATCCGTAAATTTATAGATCATCCCGCGGTTGGAATCGGATATATAGGCCGCGCCATTTTCATCAATATCGATATCATTGGGAAATTCAGCTCCCGGAATTTCGACCCGTCTCGCCTCTTTCATGGCGATGATGTCAATAAGAGAAAGAGTCGTTCTGTCCACAATGTAGAGGTAATTCCCGTGAATCGCAAGTCCTGTTGGTTTATTTAGACCCGCATGCCATTTCAAATTGTCTACAACACCATCCATCGTCAGCTTGGTGATATATTGTCCGCCACTGGTTCTGGCCTTATTGTAAATATCGAAATTCGAAACAAAGAGCGCTTGTCTGTCTTTGTCATAAACAACACATTCCGGCGTCAAGAAATCTCCAGTTGTTTCCATGACCTCCACCAGGTTTTCACTTTGATAGAAGGCATCGCCGTCGCGGCAAATGAATCCCCAGCCGCCGAAACTCTCGGCAATCACCAGAACGAGTTCGTTTTCCCCCTTTTTAAGCCGTAGATAGACCCCGTCATTCAAGCCAACAACACCCAGGAAGGAGGAATCTCTTTGCTTGTATCCACTGTTTCCGAAGGCCAAAACCTCACCGTTCAGAAAGATCGTTACGACATCGCTGTAACCGTATTGAAGTTCCATGATTTTGTCGGCATCTGCACGAATCGTAGTTTTTGCGAACACAACATCAGGTTCGCCGCCTGATCTGCCATTGGATCGGGCAATATCAACAAGCCCCGTTGCATCGCTTTCGACGGGTTTCCACTTGATCTCAGTGATATTTTGAATCCCGTAATAGGTTTCCAGATCGATTTCGCTCAATTTATAGGACTGCGACACCTCCCAATTGGTGATCGTTCCGGGCGGTGTGTCAATTTCAAGAGTGGGGACAAACTCCAATGAATTGTCGATGGTATAAGAGAAGTTCGAGAAATAGGCGGTGCCGTCGGCGGGACCCAATACACCGACCGTGCCCTTACTGATCCCATGCTGCAAATAATCAATGACCAATGCCGGCTCATCCGAATTGTTCACAAAAACCCTTGCCTGCTCATCCAATACTTCCACTTTCAAGTGAACCCATTCATCGACTGGAAAATCCACGCCGGTGGTAAATCCGCTTCCGTTGTATAACTGCCATCCCGCAACTCCATTGATCGTGGGAGTGTATTGAAGCGCATCTTCATAAAGCCCCGCCCTATGGGGACGAATGTAGAGCCGTTCCATATTTTGATCTGATTGAACCCTAAAAATAATGCCTGGATACGAGACGGATCTGGTGACAGCGAAATCGACTTCGATTGTACCGTTGTCGAATTCAACATCTTTTAAGTAGGCGAATCCCATCAGGCATTCTCTGCCCAAATGTTCCACAATTTGCGCATTTCGCATAATCCATTGATCGGATTTGAAGTCTATGATCTCCGCATGCGAGCCGGGAGCTAAGTACAAAATCGACAAGCAGGAGAAGATAACGATCATATCAAATGATATCCAATGATGCTTCGTCACACCAATCTCCTTCCATTTGACGCCGAATCCGGCCATCTGCATCAAATCCAAGAGTATCTGTCAAACCTTGAATTGTCCCCATTCATCAGACCTTAAGCAGAAACCTGAACCCTGGCTTGATCCACTGACCCAAACCACTGGCTTAGATCGAATAATTCAATGAAGCTTACGAGGAAAACCAGGTCGATGTTCCGCTCTTCGACCTCGATGATCTTTCATCTTATGGCCTATCTACTTCCTAACGTCAAGCTTCACTGTAGCTTACCACAAGATGGTGACCGGGGTAAGTGCCCCCTACTTGGATCCGGATGAAACCTTTCCCTGGCTCAGCCAATAGGCCCAATCCAGCCGGCCGTTTCCCCTCGCCCGCCGGGCGGCCATTTCCCAATCGTAAATCACCTGAATTTCTTCAATCCGTGTTTCGTGTGGTGAAATTTCGATCAAGGTATAGCGGGCATGCGGACTTCCCGCTTCAATAATATGCTCGTAGGGAGTCGTATCGGTATAGGCCGGTAAACCAACACTTCCCGGATTCACAACTCGCCGCCCACCGGATAGGCCGATCGTTCTCTGCGTGTGATCATGTCCACATAGTACCATCCTTTGATCGATATTCTCGAGGCGCTTTTCAATCTCAGCCGTTTCTCTGAGTGTTGTCCCATTGCTATGAACGGCTGTTAATAAATATTCATCATCCTTCCCTGGAATTCCATGAAACATGACAATTGAAGGATCTATTACATTTTCGGATTGCATTCCCGCCAGCCACTCCTTTGTTCGGGTGCTGATTTTACTCATCACATAATCGACTGTGGCGCTCGGGGGAAGATTGTAAATTCGATCTTCATTACCCCTGATTGAGAAGATATTTCGTTCAATGAGTATCCGCGCGCATTCTTCGGGATCCAATGGGCCGTAGATGCTGTCTCCAAGATTAACAATCTTATCAACAGCCCGCCGATCAATGTCTGCGAGAACGGCCTCTAACGCCCACCTGTTCCCATGGATATCTGATATGGCGGCAACTCTGAACTCTCTCATGATCCTTGATGCTTCCAATAGACTGATACCATCACACTAATCCGAATCCAAAATCTTCATTTGTCTATTTCAGATCCTTCCGATAAATTTCTTGCGTCTTGATTCTCTGATAGCCGTCATTTTTGTAAAACTCATGCGCGCCCTCGCGAATAATATTCGAGCGGACCCGTATAGCGCCCATCTTCCGGTCTGTCGCCCATTCCTCAGCTTGCCGAACCAACGCAACACCAATCCCCTGGCGGCGGTACTCCTCATCAACCACCAATCCTTCAATTTCCGCTTCCATACCGGCCATAAGAAGCAGCCGAATTCCGATTTGAATCCATCCAACGACAAAACCGGCTTTCTCCGCAACGAATACACAATGATTCCGGTCACGCCGGAGACGGGCGAGTGAGTCTTCCACAATTTCCAGGCCAACAAGATATCCGAGCTGTCGACTCAGTTCCACAATCCGTACTGCATCTTTTGATTTGCCCCTTCTGATATTCAGGGAGCTTTCTGGATGGATATTATTCTTCATTATAACGATTCATTAATCTACAGCGCCGTTTGACAAGCGCTGCGCACTTCTCCGATAAAGGTATGAAGTTTTAATGGATTCAGCCGCACACCGTCTCGTACGCCTGAACAGACATCGACACCAAATGGTTTTACCCGTTGTATAGCTTCGGCAACATTTGCCGGATTAAGACCACCTGCCAAATAAACAGGTATCTCGCTGATCTCAACAATCTTTCTGCTGATCATCCAATCATGTGTCAGACCGGTCCCGCCCAGTTGGGGCGCTCCGGGAAGGATACCGCCCGAGTCCAGTAAAATCGCGCTGGCCCCAATGGCGGCTTGGATCGCCTCACTGACAGCATGAGGCCCCGTGACATGAACGACCTGGAGAATTCTCACATCTTTCAGCATTGTCTTCAACGCCAACCTCGTCGATTCGGTAGTCGGCGCACAAAGCTGAATCGCCTTAGTATTTACCCGGCAGTGCTGTGAAAATATCTCATCTATTTTTGTAAAACAGGTCAGGAGAACCGTTTCCACGCCGGCGGGGGCTCGTTCCACGATTTTTATAATATCGTTTTCGGGGATTGGACCGGGACCATCGGGCATCTCAGAAACCAGGCCCAGAGAGTTTGCACCCGCTTCAAAAGCAAGTTTCGCCTCCGCTTGCGACTGGATACAGCAGATCTTGATGTGACACGTTATCATATCTTACTTCGCTCTATGCGTCCCGCTTGGAATCGCCAAGTCCCATCTTATTCTACTTGGACCTCCTCAACCCCCAACCAAATCCTGGCCAATTGGATATCGCCGAATAAAACGACACTCTCAGGATTATGTAATAGAACCATGCCCTCATAAAACTTCGCCAAATCCCACGCGTGGCTATCGGCGTAGTGTATCACGATGGCCAAACGATGAGGTGTTGGCTTTTTCAGCATTTCATTTCTTCGCTCCAGGACTTCCAAAAACTCTTCCTTGGAAATGTCCTTACAAGAATCATGTTTGATTTCGAAGAGCTCGCTAACCGGTGGTTTAATTCGCTCATCGGCGGCATGAGCCATTTCATACTCTACAAAATCATCAGCGCTCAATGGAGCGCTGGCAGTGGCGCAGAGAAAGTGTCCATCATCCAGAACTTTATAGGTTATCGGCATCATGGTCCCCCTGTTCCTCGGTACATCCCACAAAATTATTGCAGCAGGCCTGAATCTATGAATCGCGGCAAATCCCAACGCACATAAAATAAATGGTCATATCCCGCGATAATTATCATCGAAAAGAAGAAAACCTGCAAGATAATTCTAGAAGCTGGGGGCTTTTCCTAAAAGGCCATCACTTGGGTGCATCGAGCTCGCGGGCTCGCTAAAATCCTCGTTGAATTCTCTCGCCCACTTCATGGTTACGGTTTCTCACACTCTGTTTCCTACTATCCTCTTTTGAACAAGGCAATCCAAGCCCTTGCCGGGTCTTTGCCGTTTGACCCAAAATACTCGGATGTGAGTGATAGAATCTCTAAATGGGGTTCGGCCGCTTCAATAACTTCTGTGGCGCTTCGCCTACGGGGGCCGGGTTCAATTCTTTTTTGATTGGCGTTGCCGATAATCGACATCCATATACCAATTATTTTGAGGCACTTGCTGATATTTCGAACGAATCGCATCCTTTCTTCTCTAAAATCGAATGTGTGATAACGTCCACGATCAAAAACAAAGGCAAACTTTTCGCGGCAGGTTTTCCATTCTAAGAAGTCATCGACCATCAAAACGTATTTGAGATTGTTCTGCTCTACCTTCTCTTTTGCTTCCTCAATGGCAATATCAGAAAGATCCACTCCGGTTACTTGAAAACCCTTTTCGCCAGCCAAATGATATAATCTCCTGTGCCGCACCCGACATCCATTGCGGCACAAGGAGTGATGGGAATATTCTCAACGGCATTTATCAAATTAAAATCAGGTTTACCGAGATCCCACGGGCTATTATTAGTTCGGTAACTTTCAAGAAATCGTTGGTTTTTAGACATGTACACACCCGTTATTTTGCATTTTAGAGTTCAGTCCTAAAACCGTTTCGTATAAGCATGGCAATAGGGTTTCTGCTTATTCTTTTTATAATAATCCTGATGATAGTCTTCCGCATTCCAAAATGTGCCTGCCGGTTGCACTTCTGTCGCCACCTCATACCCTTTTGTTTTTAGGATTTCAATGAGAGCTTCCGCAGTGCTTTTCTGGTCATCGTCAAGATAGAATACTGAAGATCTATATTGCGCCCCGACATCGGGTCCTTGTCGATCGACTTGTGTGGGATCGTGGATTTCAAAAAAGAGCTTTGCCAGTTCCTCATATGTCGTTTTTGAAGGATCAAAGGTCACCTCGATGGCCTCGGCGTGACCCGTCGAATCATAACAAACCTCTTTATATGTGGGATTCTCCGTATCTCCTCCAACATATCCAACCTGGGTTGATGTCACACCCTTGGCGTTCTGGAAAAAATACTCCATTCCCCAAAAGCATCCGCCTGCAAAAATCGCTCTCTGCATTGACCGAGTCTCAGTGGCCGGTAAAAATTCTAAGGAGATAGAGTTGACGCAGTGGCGTGTATTCTTTTCGGTGAACTCCTCGCCGGTGAAAACATGCCCCAAATGAGCCCCACATTTTTTACAGAGGATTTCTGTCCGCAGGCCATCCGCATCCGTTCTTTTCTCTACCGCCCCGGGAATCTCATCATCAAAGCTCGGCCATCCGCATCCAGAATTGAATTTGCTGTCCGAAATATATAGAGGGGCGCCGCACCGCTTACAAATATATGTCCCCTTTTCATGATGGTTATAATATTTGCCTGTAAAAGGAACCTCCGTGCCCTTCTGAACAATGACCCTTTCCTCTTCTGGCGTCAGCTCATTAAACCCCATATCCTCCTCCTGAATTGTTGCGGTTTGTTCATCCGTTGTTCGATTCGACTGGGCCTGGTCGACACAAGCCGCTACCCCAAAGACAATCATTAGCACAAGACCTAGAAATATCGATTTAGCCATCATAACACACCTCCCACATCAAAGAGCTTTTAGGATGGCCGACAGCCCCTTCTGAAGGGCTCTTTGCTTTGAACCTAGTTACTACCCATGGGGATTGGGTCTGTTCCAGAACAAAGGACATTTCATAATATGCTGTTATACAACGGATTGAGCCGCCGGCCGAGTATCACCCTTCCCCTAGGCCACAAAGTGGGAAACCAATATTCGCAAACCAATCAAGACAAGAATGATGCCTCCGGCTATCTCCATGCGCTTCCCAAACCGGGCGCCGATTCTAGAACCAAGGTAAATCGCCATCAAAGAGAGGGTAGCGGTTACAAGACCGATCAAGAGGCATGGCAGTACAATAGAAACGCCGACCATGGCCAAACTCAGACCGACCGCCAAGGCGTCGATACTTGTGGCGAGGGATAGTAAAACCAGCATCTTCCCTCGTGTAGGATCGTAGCTCAGGGACGCGGCCGGCCGCCATCCGGAACGGATCATACGAAATCCAACAAACGCCAGCAGGCCAAACGCGATCCAATGATCAATACGCGCGGCCCAGCCCACCACCTGTTCGCCGATCAACCATCCGATGAGTGGCATAAGGGCTTGAAACAGACCAAAATGAAAAGCCAACCGAAAAATGGCGCCTCGGCTGTTTGAATATCCGGCGGCGGCGGCGGCGAGAGACACGGCTACGGCATCCAACGATAAACCAATAGCGATCGCGATTATCTCGAGAATGACCATTTAATAATCCCGCGGAAGATTCCGCTTGAGCCAATCATTGAGGATGTTGAAGAATTCTCCCCGAACTGATGTTTCCAGCCACGGATAGTGCCCACATCGCTCCCACTCGTGGTACTCCAATTGCGTAATGTAAGGTTTTAGGCTCTCCTGAATCATTCGCCCTGGATGGGGATCGTAGGTTCCATGAAGCATAAGAACAGGCGATTTGATGACTGCAAACGCCTCGGGGTAAACCCCTTCACTCTGCAAGCGGACCATATCATCCCAGGTCTCGTGATGTCCACGGGCGTCGCAGGACTCCCCCTCGGGTTCGGCTGCCAATGATTTATATATGTGTAGAGGCTGAATCAAATCTCCCATGCTTTTCAGCTGGTCATCCGGATTGGGAAACTCCTCGGGGAGACGCTTCAAGCGAATCCGTAATGATTCATCCATCCGTTTATCAATCGTGGCCTTCATTGCAGCGCGGGCGTCGAGATCAAATGTCCCACATCCAATCAGAACCAGGGGCCCGGCCATTGCCGGGTATGTTGCGGCATAGGCAAGTGCGAGCATTGCCCCCCAAGAGGATCCCACAAGCGCGGGTCCGTACATTTTGCCCGCCTTTGTTATTACTTCATGCAGATCATCAACATGGCGGGCGACCGTAAGGGGTTCTCCGCCGCTCCGGCGCTGAAGAGGTTCAATGACTCGGAATGAATCCTCCAACCCGCGTGCAACAGGCGCCATATAACCCGGCGCCCCTGGGCCGCCATGCAGAACAATAACCATGGGGCCCGAAGTTCCATATGTGCGTACTTTAATCAAAATCCCGTTTGTCCTTGGCTTCCTTCTAATTCCCGCAGTGACAGAACTTGTTCAGATTGAGTATGCTGGCGGCTGCCGAAATTGTAACCCCATAGAAGAGTACCGGTTTGTAAAAATTCAAAAGTTTTGTGATCGTTCCATTCACAAGGGTCGACCCGGTTGCCAATACCAAATCACACCATCTAGCGGCATCTCCAAACATTTCTTCATGCTCTACTATGACACCGAATTTCATTTCGCCGATATTGTCCAAATCTCGATCAATGACTCTAATGTCGGTCACCGCTGATAGCGCCTCGAGAAAACGCGGTTGATATCCTAATAGAAGGATTTTCCGGTAGGATCTGACCGATTCCACCAGCTGTAATGCACACCTCTGTGGTTCGTTGTTTTTGCAGTGCACCGTTTTGTCACATAGATTCAGGTGCCTGAAAACAGCATTTAAGCCCGAAACGAAACAGGCCCGCTTGCTATTGGAATCAAGTTGAAGTTCCAGCAGATCTTCAACGAAACAACCCATATTCTCAAATTCATCGGCAAAGGCGTGGCCTCTTGAGCCCTCAAAAACCGCTTCAACGATATGCTCCTTGCCTTTCAAGATTGGATAATCATGATGATCGGGGTCCCCAATAGCCTCTGTTGCCGATAGGGCCTGGCATTCAATGTTTAATCTATTTCCGGCAAGGCTGCGATTTTGTACAACCTTGCCAAGTGCTTTTTTTAAATCTTTAAAAACCGGAGGCTCTCTCAATGTAAATAACCCTCACTTCCGTTTTCACCGAATAACATTACCATGGGTTTTCAAACAGTCATTCAATCCCCTACCCAAATCGGGATATTGAAACTGAAAGTCCGAATTTAGGAGTTTCTCAGGGACAACTCGCTGGCTTGCCGTTAGAATTTCAGCCATCCTCCCAAGGGATATCTTTAAAAACACCTCTGGTATTGGAAAGGGTGTCGCTTTTCCCAAAACCGCACCCAAGGCTTGCGTGAATTCACTGTTTGGGACTGGATTTGGAGCGGTCCCATTGACCGGCCCCTCGATCTCATGCCTCTCAAGACAATAGAGAATGATTTCAGCGATATCACTTTCGTGAATCCAGGGTAACCACTGCCGTCCATCCCCGATTTTTCCGCCAAGCCCCCATTTGAAGACTTGATGCATCTTGGCAAGCGCCCCCCCCGTTCCGGATAGCACCACCCCGGTTCGAAGCAACACGACCCTCAATCCAAAATGGGATGCCTTGGCCGCCTGCGCTTCGAGGTCTCGGCTGACTTCAGCCAGAAAGCCCTCCCCTTTCTCTGAAGATTCCGTGAGGATTTCATCGCCTCGCGATCCATAATAACCAACAGCAGATCCGGCAATATACACTCTGGGTCCTCTGGACACATGGGACAAAACGTCTACAATCCTCTGATTTCCAAAAACCCTCGAGTCGCGGATCCTTTTCATTTTTTTCTTCGTCCACCAGCCTGAACCAACCGGCTCCCCAGATAGATTTACTATTGCATCTATATTCTGAAAAGCCATATTGCCGGTTTCGGGGTTGTCAGGATCCCAAGTTCGCCATTCGATACTATAAGGCGCTTCCAGCAACCTTTTCGCATTTCTGGTTAGAGCAACCGGCGTGTGACCTCTATCCAACAGGAGGCGCACGAGGCGACGCCCGATCAAACCTCTGGCGCCCGGTATGGCCACCTTCATGGCATCACTTCCCGAGACAACTGAGCCCGATAATCATCAAAGTCCTTCAATGACGGCTGCCAGTCTCTTTTGAACCTCCATCCCGACCGCGGCCAAATCCTGGGTACCCACAGCGTTCATTGAGGCAACCGGATCAATCACCGCTACTTCCACTTCACCCTTGTCATGCTCCTGAACAATGACATTGCATGGCAACATCAGGCCGATTTTATCTTCTGCTTGCAGCGCTTTGTAGGCAAAAGGAGGGTTGCAGGCGCCAAGGATCCGGTACTTCCTGAAATCCACCCCCAGTTTTTCCTTAAGCGTCGCTTTGACATCGATTTCCGTAAGGATGCCAAATCCCTGTGCCTTGAGAGCCATTGTCACAGCTTCAACGGCCGCCTCAAATGTCACACTCAAACGCTTTGCAAAATAGTAGCTCACTTGTTTCTCCTTCCCTCGCCGGATGTCGGCCATGGCGTCTATACCGCCAGTAGCGCCCGTATTCGATCAATGGTGAGTGGCGCAGAACCCTCATAGTGATTATTTATATTCAGGTAAACATCCACTTCATTATTAAGCAAGTCCTTGATCATATTTGTGACGGATAGCAATTCCTTGTCTCTGGGCTCAACAATCTTATTCCATTGTTGCTTTGCCTTTTCCTCAATCTCTTTCCGGTCTCCGCCGTGGAGACGGATCACTACCTGTTCACATTCCAGAAATGCATCCCGTCCCTTATGATAAATTGTAGAAATATCCGGCATCCAGTATCCTTGAAGAAAAACATGGTCGAGTTTGTTTCGCCGGAGAAATTCGAAATATTCATCTGTCAGATAATTGGCATTCCTCAGCTCAACAGCATATCGAAATCCAACTGGCAATTTTTTTGCAAAATTTTCAAACAAATTAAAGAATTCCTGGTTTGATTGCATCTTTTGATGGTTTAAATACTCGAATTGAAACATCATAGAGCCCAGCATCTCCTCTAATGGTTTGAGGGTTGAAATGAATTCGTTAAAGAGATCAACTGACAAGAAATGGGGGTTTGTTCTAAGAGGCCCAGCTTTAGATTTCGTATAATAATGAGTCAACGTGATGCTATTCGGAATCTTGACCGTAAACTTGAAACTATCAGGAACAGCCGCTTTATAATTCCTAACAGTTTCTATATCCGGCAGTTTAACGCTTCTTCCTTCAAAAAGAGACCAGAACCACTGATCGATCTCGACGGAATCATACTTCTGAGCATACTCGGCCAGATAGTCAATCCCCTTTGGGGCGGAATATACGAGCCCGCTCCAAGATGGATATTTCCAGCTGCATGTTCCGATCTTAAGCTCACTCATAAGTGTCACTTCATGCCCAGTTTTTGACCACGCTCGAGGCTGTAAACCGCCTCTTTTATCCGCCTGTCCCGCGTCACACCCTTCTTGGCACTCGCAATCCAGCCTATGAACTGTTTCTGGTAAGAGGGCGCCAACCTTGCATAAAACTCCTTTGCCTTTCTGTTCTTGGCCAATGCCGCCTTGAACGCAGCCGGGACTTCTGGCGGCCGGCCGGATAATGACGGCCTATTCCATTCCCCATTTTCCTTCGCGATCTTGATTTTGTCCATTCCTGCTTTGAGCATCCGCTTCTGCTTAATCAGCTTCCTGGCTCTTTTCTTATTAAGCTCCGACCATTTGCTTCCATCTTTTCGGGGAGTAAATTTGCGCGCATACCTGTCGGCATCGATCTTCTTGATAATGCTATCTATCCATCCAAAGCATAAGGCCTCTTCGACAGCGTCCTCATAGGGAATCAGAGCCTTCCCGGAGTGTATTTTGTAAAATATCAGCCAAATACACTTCGATCTATGATGATTCTCCTTCAACCAGGCGCGCCACTCATTCCTAAGAGTGATATAAAGGAAATTTTCCATTTGTAAAATATCCTCGAACTGAAGTCGACAATACCCCGCTGGAGACCTCTTAAATGGCCCAGGGAGATCTATAATGGGTTCTGGATAAAGAATAATTCTGGGAGGCGTTTATCTCAAGCGGGCCACATTGGGAAATGGGCCTCTGGGGAGTCTTGGATATGGCTCCTAATTCATTGAATCGTAAAAGATTAAGGCAGGGTCAGGCCGGGCTTTATATCACTGGTGAGTTTTTGACTCGATTTCCATCAAGAACACTACGAATGCTTTCCAGTAATGCTTTCGGTTTGAAGGGTTTCTGGAGTAACCGAATATCCTCGTTTAGAACCATTTTCTCTTGAAGACCTGTGGCCGGGTAGCCGCTGATAAACAAAGATTTGTTGCCCTAAACCATGGCATTGTTTTGATCGTAGGCCGCTTCACAATCCCATAGACCGTAGATAATCCTAAACTAGTTCCCTGGCCCATACCTATGGTTGAAAAGAAGGGTTCAAAAATCCGATTTGTCGTCTTCTCATTCATTCCAGCTCCTGTGTCTAGGATCGTTGTCATCACATAATCACCCGGAATGAATCCTTCGTGTCCTTGACAAAATGCCTTGTCGACCTATATATTCTCCGTGCGGATAATTAGTATGCCGCCCTCCGGCATTGCATCTTTCACATTCACCGAAAGATTCATCGGCTTTGGTTTAATTGTCCGTTGCCTGTTGAATGCAAGCAGCTGGCAGGTCAGTGACGCTGCGCGCTCGCATCCCCTTTTAATTTCATGCAGACAATTACCTTCATCGCTATGGGGGGATTTTTTTCCTCCAAGAGTTCCTGAAAACCCATCATGACATGAAGAATCCTATTAAAGTCATGGGCACCCCCCCCGGGCCGGTGTTCCTATAGCCTGCATCTTTCGGGCTTAGCGAAGTCTTTGTTTCAATTCCTGCTGAATAACCTCGGCCTGTTTTCGTTCGGATATGTCGATAAATTACTGTTATACCTGCATTCCGCACATCGAATAGGATGTTCTGAGCAATTTTGAGCTTTAGGCTGAATCGTCCATCGGGGATAGTCTGATGGATGAATCGGCCAGGACCTCGAAATTAATCAGAACAACCAGTTCGACATGCGGAATGTCAGATACAATAAGGCGGATGTCATGATTTTGTTAGAGCCGGAATATCAAATATTACAATATTCGCGAATCTGATCGATTAGTCATTTTCCTGCAGTAAGAGCCTGCCGCTCCGACTGAATCATCTTTTCAAGCTTAGCGGCTGTCTGATAAGCCTCGCGCAGATACTCAGATTCGCTGATATCAAGACCCCGCATATTTGCTTCTAAGCTTACGCATCCTTTATACGACGAACTCGCGATAATTTTTGACAATCTTACCCAATCAACGGTTCCGGAAAATGGAAGGTTGTGTCGATCTTGCGTTCCATCATTATCATGAATGTGAATAGATACAAGACGGCCCTTGTAGCGCTCCAGATTATCAAGACCGGGCCGCCCAAGATTCCCGTGCCCGGAATCATAACAAAGACCAAGAAAGTCATCATTATACCGCTCAAAAAGCCAATCAATATCCAGAAAATCGTCGTCATCCATATTTTCAATCGCTATCTTAATTGAATACTTTTCAGCCAGCTGCCACAACACATCCAATGATCTCTGTAACGAGTCGTAGTAAAAATCCCCCTTGAGCAGGGTACTTGGAGCATTGGGTAAGTGAACGACGATAGCTCCACCGGATAGCCGTGCTGTCATCCCCAGTCTATTCTTAAGTAGTTTAACGGCGGCTGATCGCTCAATTGCTCCGCCGGCTCCCCAACCCATACCCTCCCCATGTGGCGCATGAAGATCGAGAAGTTTGAGATCAAATTCCTGGAGCCAAGTCTGAATATTCGAAATTTCATTGTCTGAATATATATGTGTCGTGTTCCATTCATGACACCAATGAATATGAGTAAACCCCGCTTCGGCGATCCTTTCCAGATATGGCTTTGGATCCCCAAGGTAAGTGACATAGTCTGTCGTCATGGAGAGCTCTCTCAATATTTCTCCCATCTCAGACCTCGTCTTCTCGGTGATTGAGCTCCAGCTCGCGCAGAAGTTCCGCTATACGGACTATGTGATGATCGTCATGTTCTGAGGCAAAGAACATCATGTCCGGGATTTTCATGGGTTGATTTAGACGGGGATGATGCGACATACGGCCGATTGCCTCCTCGTCCATTGATTCTAAGCGTTGGATAAAATGAGTTCTAATCCGGCGAAACGCTTTCAGGATTTCTCTCAATTCCTGCTTGTTGTATTCCGCGGCGTCTGTCCGTCGATTCTTCATATCCGCTGGACGTAGGACGGCAATCCCGTCGGCGAAATCATCAAGCCGGCCAAGCCATAGATCCTCTACCTCGATAAGATGACCTATGTTTTCCTGAATCGACCAACGCCCATCGATACGCTTCATCGCTTTCCCCTGCGATATATCGCGAACCAGGTCCTCAATTCGGGCCGGGGTGCCTCTTAGCCGTTCGAGAATATTAGGAAACATCGAAAGAGGTGTATCGAACGTGAAGCGCCGTTTGATCCAGGGGGCCTTCTCGGGCATAGCGCCTCCTTTTACAATTCAATGGATACTAGAATACTCTCATCCAAGGTTCAGACAAATCATAGTCATTAAAACCGATTGATGCGTAAAGGGCGTGTGCCGCCGGTGTATATGAACCAACATAAGCCATTGTTGCGCCGAATCTCTCAAGACGGCGGAGTCCCTCACACATGACCGCCTTACCCAAGCCACGCTTTTGATGTTCTGGCGCCGTCCCCACGGGCTCAAAAGCCCCGGTCCGGGTCACATCATCAAACCAGATGGTGCAGAATGAGGCCAAGGCGCCATCGGGCGCCACCGCGACAATATCCAAATCGCGGCGATAAAGTGGAGCCCGCTGAATATTATAATACCAATCCCAGCCCGCGAATAGCTCCTCCGGTTCTTCAGGATGGAATGCTCTCCATGATACCAGACTCCGTGCAGGTAACTCACCAGAATCGCCGAGCGAGCGGATGGCATATCCCTTTGCCACCGGAGGATCAGGAATGGGTTCAGACAGCGGGCGGCGCCGCTGAAATTCCTGCATGTCGCCCTTTGTATAACCCCGCTGCCTAAGAATCCCCTTCTGTAAATTATCCGTTCCCGGCGTCCAGATATGCAGCTTTCGCTGATTTTCCGGCCCGGCAATTGACAAATGGCCTTCCGCTGTCATGATCATTTCTTCGACCAGCCCGGGAGAGCGCAAATCAGGACGAATTTGAAGGGCGACATTGCCAGGTCCTTCACGAGTCAGTACGGCGCCAATTTGCCCATTCTTCTCTTCCCAGAGAAAAACATCCCTTTCAAGGCGACCGTGCCCCATGTTTTCTGATCCATGCCAACGCCAATAATCGAAGCGATAGGCTTGCCAGCAGAGTTCCCGCCGGTTATTCAGTATGAATACCCTGCGTAGGAATTCCCGGATCCTCCAGTAATCATCTTCATGCTGGTATAGGCGTTGAAAAAGCTTCATTAATCTGCCACCCTCTTCCAGGCTCGAAGTCCGTTTGCTCCCCTATTATAGTTTGATGAATTCGCACAATAGATTTCAGAAAATTTGATTAAATAATTCAGATCCAAACATTGTCTTCCGCAGTAACTTCCGCCGGCGTATCTCCAGTATTGATTGTCCCGGCGGGCTCCAGGAGCATTACTTGGCACTCCCTTTCGGCAAAAGGCTTGTGTTTTACACCCTTGGGGACAACAAACATGTCTCCAGAAACTAAATTCACAACCCCGTCGCGAAAATCGATCCGCATTTCGCCGGTGAGAACAATAAACGCCTCGTCCGTTGCCTCATGAGCATGCCAAACAAAATCACCTTGAAATTTAACAAGTTTGAAGTGATAATTATTCATCTTAGCAATGATCTTAGGCGACCAATGCTCAGAGAACCTGCTGAGTTTTTCCCTCAGATTGATGGGAGAATATTGCATTTGCATCCTCAAATTGAGGTTTGATGGTTTAATCTTTCCCGGAACCCAACAAAATCCCAAAGCAGATTGAGAACTCAGGACCGCTATAGTCTGTATCCGCTCCGATTTGCTCCTCATACTCGCCAACAAAATGATATCCAGCAACCACGCCTGCTTTAAATCTTTTACTGAAGAAAAAGTCCATCCCGGCTTGAATGCGGAGACCGAGAACAGCCTCCGAAACCGTCTTGCTTCCCACCGTCTCCCCGGCAATGCTATTCGTGGCTGAACCGATATAGGGCCCCACCGCGATGGAGGCATAGGGTCGCCAGGGAGGACTCAATGCTAGTTTTTCGGGGTAATAGGCAAGGCCGAACAACAACGGAAGAACCGCCGCCGATTTCGACTCAACTTCGCCCTGCTCTACCGATGTGCTGGTCTCGGCAGTGATGACACCGGCGCTCAGGCAGACCGCCCAATCCTTTCTCGCCCAATGATTATAGGATATGGAACCGAGAAAGCCATTGACGCGTGTGTCGGTGTTAACATTTCCATGTGAGATATCGGTTTCTGTCGAGGTTTGATTTAAAAGACCACTGAAGATGGTTATTCCATGCCGCCCTTTAAGAAGAACAGGAGGTTCTACGGATTTCTCTTCAGCAATATTGCCCTCTGTGGCTGACGCAGAAGAGATTACTGCTGATACCAAGACAAACACTAACCCAAATAGAGGCCAATACTTTTTCATCCCAACATCCTCATAATGAAAGACGGTCACATAAAGATGAACAATGGCTACACTCAGACATAAGTATATAGAGCAGACGCCGGATATCTCAAGAAATATTGTGTGGAAACAACGCCTTAAATCAAGAAGGATGGTCTTCTGGTTGATGCCGAATAAATGTCCCATCATTGAGATCGCTGAGCGCCCGTTGAATCTCCTCGGGCGTATTCATCACAAAAGGACCGTATCTGGAAACCGGCTCATTCAATGGCGTGCCCGAAATGAGAAGGCAACGGGCGCCGGCTGTCGTGGCCTCCAGTTCGATACCATCTCCGTCCCCCAAAATTACCAGGCTTGGCGCAACAATCTCTTTCCCAGAATGAGGTGCGCCTGGCCCAACTCCGGCTTCTCCTTCAAAAAGATAGACCATGGCTGTATGGCCCCTGGGAACCGAATGGGTAAATGAAGCGTTGGGAAGCAACAAGGCATCCAAATAGGTGGGTTCAATACTTATCCCTGTTACCGGCCCTCTCATTCCGTCGACCTCACCCGCAACCACACGGACCGTCACACCCTTCTGTGGGCTGACAACCGGAATCGAATCCGAAGAAATATTCTGATACCTGGGAACGGTCATTTTCCGATCGGCTGAGAGATTGACCCACAATTGGAATGCGACAAGTCGTTCCGATTGTGGATCTGGCATCTCTTCATGCATGATCCCGCTGCCGGCGGTCATCCACTGAGCCTCTCCCGCACCGATTGTTCCCCGATTGCCAAGGCTATCCCCATGATTAACAGCACCTTGGATGACATAGGAAACGGTTTCGATGCCCCGGTGTGGGTGCCATGGAAATCCTTTTCTGTAATCATTTGGATTGCTCGAACTGAAGTCATCCAAAAGGAGAAATGGGTCGATGAAATCAATCGCTCCCGCGGGAAAAGACCGCTTGAGCCTGACCCCAGCCCCTTCAAGCACAGAAATCGGCCGGATGACCTTCGCTATATTTCTTGGATTTTGCATCTCGTTTCCTCACGGCAATTTTTCGAACAGATTCGTTCGGGACGAGTCATGACTTCGCCGGTTTCACCGGCCGCAAGGCATCACCGTGTCCAAGACCGGATCGCGGAGTCATTCTGAATTCCTCCAAGGACCGGTTTTTCTGTTCTAGGCGCGAATCGAGGCGGGAAACATCATCTTCTGTGAAAATTTAAAATTCTTACTGACAAAAAGTACGCTCTCCTTTAGGAGCTGTTTATCCGCGTTTTTTAGATCGAGACGATCTGCACAAAACAAAAACTCGATTTTTTTCTTACCAAACTGCCCCAAGAGCGGCTCAATCTTTTCATATGAAGGCATTTCCACGGCAATAATATCATGAACCCTAAGCTTGTCCTTTCTTCTCTCGACAATTACGATGCAATCTAATTCTTCTATGTAATACATCCGGTCCTTGTAGGGGTATAGAAGCATGAAAAGTAACAACTTTGGATTATGAAATCCAATTCTATTTGAAACGACTGTTCTCTCATGTGCCAGGCGATAGGCAATCTGATAATCATCCTCATCTTTTATAAATAGTTTTCTATAACTCCCATTCGATGTCATTTCCAGCGGCTGTATCTCAACGACTTCAACATGCTCTTCCTTTCTTATAAGGCCCAACTTTTCATACAATCCCGCCGCCTTTTCATCTGTGAAAAGAAAGGTGAAATCATGATTCTTGATACACCATGTTGATGCCCGGTCCCAAATCTCTCTCTGGATGCCTTGACCCCGGTATTCAGGCAATGTGCCAACAGTAAGAAGCTGGGCGCCATTCATTTTCTTGTGATCAATGGTAAGGAGACAAGAATAGACACAGATAGAGGCAATGCATTGTTTCCCAACAAAAGCTGAAAAGGGAGTATATCGATGACTCCACAAGCCCTTCTCCTTCCAACGGCGAAAATCCAAACCAAAAACTGACATGGCGTACTGCTCAAATGAGGATTTGAGCTCCGCGTCATCGAAATAGTGACTTCGGTACTGGATTTCCAAATTCATTATTCCCCATTCTCGTCGACTCATGGAAGCCCGATGTAAAATCCTGATTGTAAAAACATGGTCGCCAATACTCGGGTGTTAGAACCCGCGCGCTGGCGCCGGTCGTTAAAACCCTCTATTAGAACCGGTCCATCACTGTAACACTCACCCCCCTGAAACTATCCATCTTTACCAGCACTTCCATGGATTCTTCAAGGCTTATTGTTTTACCCGCCGAGTACTCCGATGCAACCTTCCTCGCAACACCGCGTCCAACAATGCCCTATATCTATAAGCCTGCCATTAGCTTTCAATAAGACCTTGTTGCGTTCCCGATTCCCCACCCTCGAATTGCCTCCAGTACCGCAATCCTCTTGGTAGTACAAAGAATAAGATCGACAGCAGTCCCAGGACGCCGAAAGGCAAGTACTCCACCGGTGGTAGTCCCAAAATAACCAACACCAGACCAATGATTCCCACGGCATCACAGAACGCCAACGATATGATTGATTTCGTCATGAACGTCTCACGCAGCACAATCGTGCCTGCCGTTGAACGCGGAAATATCCAGAATCCGGCCACGAGCATAAGTGCGCTCAAACCGTAGCCGCCTACCCTAAAATCAGATAAAAGGCTCGTTTGCACCACTGCAGGTCGATTCATTGTTACGATATAGCATATGACGCCATAGATGAGGAGGGCGTTTGCAAAGGCAAATACAATGACGATCCAATTTCTTTTTTCGGGATTTGTTTTCTTTTGCATTTGCCTCTCCTTGATCTACTCCCTCGCCGCATCACTCATCGCCGCCACATTCTCAGGCGGCACATTGGGAAGAAGGGCTTCGTGGCTTGGGCTCACAATCAGTCCCGGCGCAAGGATCTCTTTGATCCTTCTCACCTCCGCCCGAACCTCCTCCGGCCCCCCCTTTACTAGAAGCTCTTGTGTGTCAATCCCACCCATAAAGACAACGCGTCCCTTGAAGTACCGGGCCAGTATTTCCGCCTCCATGTTTCGGGCCTTGGCCTGAAGTGGATGAAGGCAATCGACACCGGAATCAATCAATCGATCAATAACTCTGAATATGGAGCCGCACGAATGTAAAATCACTTTGTAATGGCTCTCGTGCGCCTGCTGCGTGAACTTTCGAAACCAGGGAAGAATGAATTCGTCAAATTGCTCCGGGCCGCACATAACATCGAGTTGCGTACCAAAATCATTCCCGAAAAAGAACGCATCTATCAGGTCGCCCGCTTGGGCATAAAACCTTTGGTTCGCCTCATAATAAAACCCGCAGACACGATCAGTGACGGCATGAACCACCTCAGGATGGGTGAACATCTTGACCATGTAGTCTTCCATTCCGAATAGATCCATGATGACATGAAAGAAAGGCGTCCAGAAACCGCTGGCCCGGTAGACATCGCCCGTCTCTCGAAGCTTGGCTAAAATAGGGCCAAAATCAAGATAATCAACATCCGGCCATTCAAACATCTCTACTTCACCCGCATCCTCGCATTTTGCCAACGGCCCGGCCTGCCCGTGTCCGCCTTTCTCGATACCCAAATCGAAAATCCCCCGGCCCTCTGGATGCCGATATGAATTCCATTCCGGAGTTATCCATCTCAGATCGCTTCCCAGAAGTGCATGTAATTCTTCCAAGTCGCTTACATTGAAATGATCCCTGTAGATCGGCCATGTGTCGCTATGTGGCATGCCAAGCCAAAACCCGCAGCGGTCCGCTGATTTACCATCCATGATGAGGCGGATTCGTTCTCTTGAATTCATAATTCCCGCACCGGTACCCGGAGTGAATCCCATTCCTTTCTTAATGTTCGTCCCTGAGAATCTCTTCGAAAGTATCTAAAAATTCTTCAATATCCTCCCGCTCTATAGTCAATGCCGGATCAAGTCTCAACACACTCAGCCCAGGCCGCCGGGCCAAGACAAACCCCCTGCTAATGAGTTCCTTTTGCACGCGGATCGCCAGAGAGGCCTTGCTGTCATCTCTCAGCTCGACAGCCACCATCAATCCCCGTGAGCGGATTTCTAAAATCAGATCGCACCTTTCGTGGATTTTCTTCAATCCGCCAACCAGTAATTCCGCTATCTCGCGGCCGCGCTCGATTAGTTTCTCTTCCTTGATGACACGAATAACTTCCATGACAACAGCTGCACCCAGCGGATCGTTTTGATGCGACTGAGCGTAATTCACCGGCTTGTCCCCCAGCAGATCCATTACACCGGGCGCAAAGGCGGTTACGCTCACCGGATAACCATTGCCGATCCCTTTGCCGATTCCCACAATGTCCGGCGATATGTCGTAGTGTTGAAACCCAAACCATTTACCCGTTCTTCCGACACCCGTGGTTACTTCATTTATCAAGATGAGACCATCGCCCTCCTTTATCGTCCGATCAATGTTCTGAATCAGTTTTGCCGGCGGAAATCGCACCAAGCCGGAAGAGCTGCCGGGTTCAAAGAGAAATCCGCCGATTTTATCAAAGGGAATCGACAGCCAATGCTTGCAGTCTTTGTCACAGGACTTGGATTCAGGACATTCTAAACAGGGAAACCAATCGAAATCAAACCACTCGTGTTCCTTTCTTTCCCGCGCTGATCCATAGGCTCCAAAATAAGAGTCGGCCATGGTCATCATCATCGGTTTTTCAGACACAAACTGCGCGACCCGAACGCCGTATTCGATGGCCTCGCTCCCTGCGCATAAAAACACACATTTTCCGTCTTGAAATCCAAGCAAGAACAATATTGCCTTTGCGACATTATCTAAGAGCTCGCACGAATAATTGAATCCCGTGTGCGCAACTTTCGCGGCTTGCTCCGCCATGATCCGCAGAAGATTCGGATTCCCATGCCCTACCGATGTACACCAAACTCCGGCCTCCAGATCGACGTATCTCTTTCCAAAGGAATCATAGAGATAGCAATTTTCCGCCCGGACAATATCCTTCAATAGCAATTCGTGACCCGGGTACCACAACACTTGTGACATGCAAGCCTCCCGATTAATACAATTCAAGCAAACTCAATCGCCTGCTGGAATCTTCAAGAAGATCCACATTATCACTGAAGAGGTCTATATTGCCTATGAGCCGCTTGCTGGCAATGTCCTTAACAACGGGATCCTTAATACAGGCCTTGAGTTCCTTCGCAAAGGTTTCCCCATGGATCACCTTAAACGGACGGCACCAGAATACCGACGGAATAACAGGAAGCGGTTTTGTAAGGCCGAGAGAATTATGCATTTCGGCGACAACAGAATATGCGGCACACAAACCCAATTCCCGTTCTTGCCAATTTGCGGCCTCCACGGCCGCGATAAGGAGGGGTTCCAATTTGGATGCGCACTCTAGCCTCCCGAATGCTGACCCGAACCATTTGGCATAGGGCGGATAGACTCTTTCCATCAGAAATGCCAGGCGCATTATGTCGCGAACCAATCGCGCGGCGATCAGCGAAGAACCAAGGTTATCTCCCGCATGACCCGCACGCCCCATCAAATGTTCTTCTTCACCGATTCTTGACCATCCGGAAGCAAGGAGATACAGCCAGATGTCATGCGGATACCATGTGAAGCGCTTCCGGATAGACCCCCATCCCAGTTCGTCATGAAAAACAGCCCCCGCGACGATTGAACGAAGTTTCTGGTGTGGAAGCGTCAACCAGTCTGCTGGTTGAAGTTCTTTATCAATATCAATATTAAAATAATTTTTAAAGTATCCCTTGAAGGTGAAGAATTCCACGCGGTGGTTAATCGGTCCTGAATCCACAGGCAGGAGGTGCTGTGTTCCGTCATTTGGATCAGGTTCCGTAAAATTCGTAGCTATCCCTCGAAAAACGGCTGGGAGCTTTTCGGCCAATACCTCATGACATTCGAATTTGTGCTTTTTGTAATCCTTGGGACTCAAGAAAAGCATGACCCTGGGGCCCCAGTGATGATCCATCGACATCTCGGTGTCAAACTCCAGCACCTCGGATCCGGAACCCACTAAAGCTGCTGTGTATTTCAAATTTGGACACTGACTACTGATAATGGGGCCTACAAACTCATTATAAAAGGACTCGGCCAATCTCAACCCTGGGATAAAAGGGCTATTTAAGGGCTTTGTCTTCATTTCAATATCTCCCCTGAAATCACCATCCTTGATCAAAGATCCAGGACGAGCGGATTTCCATAATTCTCTCAAAATCTGGCTTCGCAATCATCTGGATGTTTTTCTCCGCAGGTGAATGGGTCGAATTCTCTATTTGCCTCCCCCTCAAGAGAGGCTTCTCCGATCTGCAATTGAATCACGTGGTATTCCCTCTACTCTTTTCAAGCCACAAATTTTTGAACTGGCTTCATGTGGCACTCTATAAGAATGACATACCTTGCGTTTGGGCCGGTGGCAAGGTCCAAGGAAAGCGGTCTCTCTATCCGATTTCTAGTTTTTTACATTTTTCCGCAAAAAACCATCTATTTCTTTAGTGGCAGAGTGGGATGAGATGAGCAACGAGGTAAGAAATTAGCCGGGAATTCGAGGGGTAGTTTTAAACCTCGAACTGTATATCGAGTATACCATACCGGGGATTTTAGACGTTGAAGCGTATATCGAGTATACTGTTCTCTGGAATGACATAATCCCGATCAACGAGCTTTGTGCAGCCTTTGGATCTGGCATCATTCATATTATGGCAGGTCATCATATCCTCACAGCTTACGACTTCCGCCTTGATAAAACCCCTGGCCAGATCGGAGTGGATTTTCCCGGCGCAGGTGACAGCGGTGGAGCCCTTTTCCACCAGCCACGCATGAACTTCCTGCTTGCCCACGGTGTAATAGAACATCAAGCCCGCCTTATCCATAAGAGCGCGGCACACAGCACTGGCGTCTGTCGCCGTCTCTATGGCAACCAGAGTGGGCTTAAAGCTAGTTGGTGCCAGCTTGCTGACATAAGCACGTTCGTTGGCGTCGAGGACCATATCACAAATCGGCTTTTCGTTTCCAAGGTGAACCAGACATTTTTCGAGGATTGCCTTTTCTTCCGATTCCTCTGCCCTGGACAGTCTGTTCTCGATCTTCTCGATATCATCAATGAGAAGATCTAAAATGCTCGTGTCCGCGATCGCGATACCATAGGCCTTGTTATAGTCCCCGGCCAAAAGCTCGAAATAATAGGGTGACACCTTTACCGGCTGGAATTTATCGACGAGCTTGGAGAAGATATCGTCTTGGTACTTCATTTTGCCTTCCGGCAGCTCCAATCCCTTATATGCGATTTTCATCCGGCATAAGTCCTTTTGTCTGAAGATCCCGCCATAAAACGAGGCCGTCCGCCGACCCTTGTTCAAGGTTCAAATTAGAGCCTGTTTGATGATTCCTGATGATGCCTTCGGAGAAAGAACCTGCAGTAACTCACTAGACGCCAATGGACTCTCTACCGTAGCGATCACAATCCTGTCCAATCCTGTACAAGACACGATTTGAGCGGTTTGGTCAACCCCCCCATGAAGGAGGCGACATCGGGCTACACAACAGATTGAATACCAACAAGTTACGACAGGTCTTCGTCGAGATTCATCTTACCAGGCACCGCCGGGCTCAGCTTAACGATGAAATCGTGACCCGGTTTTCTCGTTAGCGGCTCAATGCAGGGCTCTGCCGGCCGGCTTCTAAAATCGCGGTCTTGCATAGTAGAATTCTCGGCCTCTCCGTCATATTGAGTCCCGCATTTTGAGCCTTTCGAAGAGATTCATCAAAAACCTGCTTAGAAACATGAATTGGGGGTTCAACCAGTAATACTTTACCCCCCGGCTTAAGCAATGTTGCCAACTCTCTAAACACACCTTCCTGATCAGGTATTTCGTGCAGGACATAAAACAGCAACGCAAAATCAACCTTGTCCGTCAGGCCGATTTCATTTTCACCACACTGATGCAGGGCAATTCTTTTATTAAGTTGCGTTCCCTGAATCTTATCCCGCAATTTCTGGAGCATTCCTTCCTGCAGATCGGATGCGATAACGCGTCCCGATTCCCCTACCATCCTGGCCATTTCAATTGAGAAAAACCCCGGACCACAGCCTAGACCCAATATAAGCGCGATTTAGGAGGTTTTGTAAGAGAAAGAGCTCGAAATGCCCGTCCAGAGGCGATAAATTGGTTGTACAAGAAACAAACAAACCGCCAAGGAGGGCATTTCGAGTGACTTCATTAAACCAGAA
>JAHJDP010000092.1 GCA_018831195.1 Candidatus Eisenbacteria bacterium
GAGCGCGCGGAAGAGTTCCGGCCGTTTCAACCAATAGTCGGCCTGGAATGTCTGCCGGCTGAAATCGCGGTCACAATGCTGACATTTATAACGTTGCACACGATAAGGTTTTGTCTTGCGGGAAAAGAATCCCGCTTTCTTATACCGCCACCCCTCCGGCTTCTTGTGATACCGGCAATGCGGATTGGGACAGTGCGGCGGCTTGAAATAGGTTCGACATTTCGACATACCCTGCTAGGTGTGCAGGAAACACGCCAAATGCAATCTTCGAAGCACAAGTAATTCTTTGGTGGCATTGGCTCTACCAAACCCCTATTCTCATTGATGCGAGACAACACAGACCGCCCACTATTAATGGAGCCGGCAGGATATTGCCAATAGGAGGATCACATGCTCATTGGCGGAAAGGTGCGTCTACGAAAGGTTGAGAGGGAGGATCTGTGCTTTCTATTCGACCTACTGAATGATACCGGGCTGCAAAACTATGATGTCTCAATGCATGCCGCCATTTCTCGATATGCCCTTGATAGGGATTTCGAAAAGCTCTTCCACCGGCAAGGTTGGGAACGTTTCCTCATCACCTCTCATGACGGACAGGACAAATACGGTATTATTTCGGTCAAGGAAATCAAAGGCGTTCCGAACTGCTACACGCTTTCCATCGCCTTGACGACACGAAACACGGGTTGCGGCTATGGGTCGGAGGCCATTCAGTTATTACTGGGCTTCATGTTTCGTAATCGCGCCGCCGTTCGCATTGGTCTGGAGGTTCGCTCCTACAATACGAGGGCGATTCATTGTTTCGCAGGATGCGGATTTATTAGAGAGGGTACGCTCCGCCAAGCCAGCTTCCATGACGGTGCATATTGTGATGTTCTTGTCATGTCCATTCTCCGCACTGAATTCATGGAGAAACAGCAAGGGAAGTCGCAAGGCCAGGACTCTTCATCGCAACATAAATGCTAATTTGACTTTATTCTCAGGAGGGTTGTGTAATGGCAATTTCCAAAAAGATCGAGACATTCATGACCAAGGCCTCCTGGATTAGAAAGATGTTCGAGGAGGGTATCCGTCTGAAGAATGAAGTTGGCGAAGAGAAGGTCTTTGATTTTACCTTGGGTAATCCCATACTTGAACCACCTGAAGAATACCAAGAAATCCTCCGAAAATATATTGCTGAACCCACTCCTGGAAGCCATCGGTACATGCCCAATGCAGGATATCCCGCCACGCGCTTGAAGGTCGCTGATTACCTTAAGAAGACAACAGGAACCCCGCTTGAAGCCGGTGATATTATCATGACATGCGGCGCCGGCGGCGCCATGAATGTGTCGCTCAAAGCCCTTCTGGATCCCGGCGATGAAGTTGTCGTGATCGCTCCCTTCTTCCCGGAATATCGTTTCTATATCGACAACCATGGCGGCTGCATGGTTATCGCCGAATCGGCAGATGATTTCGACTTGGATTTGGCCGCCCTAAAGGCGGCCATCGGCGGACGGACGAAAGCCATTATTCTCAATTCACCTAACAATCCGACAGGAAAGATGTATACCGCCGAGCGCCTCCGGGAGCTTGGCGATCTCCTGGGCGAGAAGGAACAAGAAGCGGGACATCCGATAACCATCCTGAGTGATGAGCCTTATAGAAAGATAGTTTTTGATGGGAAAAAGACTCCCTCGATTTTTGACGCTCATGCCAATACCATTCTCATCACCTCCCATTCGAAAGATATTGGTTTACCCGGTGAACGGATCGGTTTTGCCGCCATCTCAGCACAACACCAGGACCGGTCCATACTCCGCGAGGCCATGACTTTCACAAACCGAACACTCGGTTATGTCAACGCTCCAGCTCTTTTCCAGAGGACAGTCGCCCTCGCCCAAGATATGAGTGTCCCGGTAGCGGTATATCAGAATCTTAGAGATCTCTTTTGCGTGGGCCTCAATGAGGCGGGACTCCGCATCTCCAAACCGGATGGCGCCTTCTATCTATTTCCAAAAACACCGGGTGAGGATGATATGGCCTTCATTCGGGATCTGCAGAAAGAATATATCCTCGCTGTTCCGGGTTCCGGTTTTGGCCGTCCCGGCCATATCCGGTTGAGCTATTGCGTTACAGAAAAGGAAATAAGGGGCTCCCTCCCCGGCTTCAGGCGGGTCATGCAGAAGTACAACTAACTCATTCCATTTATTACGGTTACAGCGCTTCTTGGTTGGAATGCCTGGGATCGCTTTGTTGACGCCCTGAATCTGATCTAATATGAGGTATCGCAGCCGGGGAATCGTGTTGAAAGGATTTGAAGGATATTCTCCATGAACAATTCTCAGATCAACCAACTCGTCCCCTATCGGTTCGGATGGCCCTTCTGCAGCGCCTTCAATTCATGCATCCGATATGGATTATCAAGAGACTTCGGGAAATGAGAAGAACATGGGTCGTTTTCGCTGGAGTGATTCTACTGGGATTGAGTCAGATACAGTGTCTTCTAAAACCCGAAGAAGGAGTTATTGGCAGTCCCCTTCCGAATGAGCGGCCCCACGTCCGGATTACAGGAGGTGTCTTCAACGAAGATCCAGCAGGAGTAGATTTTCGTGTAAAATTTCTTTGGCATGGATGGGATAATGACGGCATAGTCACTGGATTTGAATGGGCTGTCGATGATACAACACTGGAACGGGCATGGCGAGGCACCTTCGAATTCGGTGAGGGTTTTAATTTTCGAGCAACAACTTTTGATCCAGCCGATTCATCATTCTATGATTGGCATCGATTCTTCATCCGATCCATTGACAACGAATTCGAGCGTTCAAAGATTGACTCAAGATACTTCAATGCAAGGACAATTGCCCCAAACACGAAAATCACCTTCCCCATTATAGCCGATGGTTCGCTTTTGCTTCGTAGACCACGCACCTTCAACGTAACTTGGAAGGGTGAGGATCTTGATTCCTCTACTCCGGTCAAATTGCCGGTCTATTATGAATACAAATTAGTTAATGTCAATTTGATGGATGATCCGGGGGAGGCTCTCATTCAAAATGACAATATATTTCTGGATACCCTTCTTGTTGGCGATAAAACCAAGTGGATAAGGATTTCAGCAGAGATCTCAAGCCTCCGGCTCACCGAACTTCCCTTGGGGGAACTCTATGTATTCGGCATTCGTGCCATTGATGAAGCGGGCGCTATTGAACCCTTTTTAGAGCAAGCACGTAACTATTTTCGATTTGAGGTGACGAACGAAGAATGCCAGCCCATCGTTACTATCAGGGAAAATCGACTGGGAGCATTTACCTTTCCAAGTGATGGAACCGTCTGGAAGGTTGAAGTTCCGAGCAAAACGCCGATTCGTTTTCGCTGGGAAGGAGATGCCGCCTTCTGCGGCAGCGGCCCTGGAAATGTGAATTATTCTCTCGACATCGAGGACCCTGGCGATGAGTACACAAATGCACCGAATGGAATCGGCGGATGGATTGGCTGGGGCCTATGGGATGAAATCCAGACACCTTTGATGTTTCCGGATACTGATAACGGAATAACGCATAATTTCTATGTAAAAATGTTAGACGAATCAAATAATCCAAGATCCGTTCGCTTCTGCTGGGTTCAGATTAAAGTCATAGCCTTCAGTTTCAATAGAACGGCATTGATTGTCGATGACGCGACATTGAGGCCTTACTTTTATGGCAATGACGCCGTACATGATGCCTTTAGAAACCGTCTATTTCAATGTGTCTATCAATTCATGGATCCGGGTGAAGCACTTGATGTTTTCGATATATACGGCAGACAGGATGAACATTTCAATGCCGCAAGAATACCTTTAGAATTGATAGCCTCCTATAAACTCCTGATATGGAATTCTTTTTTCTTCGGCACGCTCTCATCCGGACTGGCGCGGAATGAAGTTGAGAGCAGCCTATTGACAAATTACGTTGGGGCCGGCGGGCGGGTCTACTTCTATGGATCAAAAATAGTCGGGTGTCTTGCCGGCGACAATTTCAATTATGACGATGACGGATTGTGCCCCAGTGTTCCCGGAGTTGATACCCCAGCTTGGGATCAAAATGACTTCATCTGGAAATTCCTTCATCTAAGAAATTGCGTAAAGAAGCCCTCAAGTAACAGCCAGCAAGTAGATGGTTGGATTGGTTCCAGGGCGGTTCACCCACTCTATCCGGATCTCAGAATTAATCCAGACGTTTGGGATCCCGAAACACCCCGCATCGCCGATGGTCTTCCGGTCGGCGGCACAATTTGGTTTGAGGTTTATAAAAAAGGCCGGACCATCCCCATAAGACGCGAGCCCGGTCTTGATACGATCTACGTCGCCGAAACATTTAAATATCAAAATATACCATCACAAATAGACGGATGTCCCATTGCTCTGAGGTATGAATCGACCTCGGAAGACTCGGCCCTAAGTCTGGATCAAGGTAGGATATTTTTCCAACTCTTCCCATTCTTCCCATGCCAAGAGGGGCCGGCCGCCGAGGCGGCCCGCAAAGCTGTTACCTGGATGATGACCGGGCGGGATGAATGACCCGCTGTCGGATGGTCATCCATCCTTCCCCGTAGTAAACTGCAGTTGCCGGATAATATTTGGCTATTAAATATCATTATAAATAATATTCCACCTGGTTTTGGAATATTTGGAACGATTCATTGAGCGCATAAGAGACATCCCATCAATGAAATAATTCATAATTTTTGAAACAATTTCGTGGCCGATCCAGTAAAAGAGTTTTATACTCCTTGTGGCCGAAGTGGAATGGCCTGTCGAATGCATCCATGCCAATCTAATGACAGGCTGGAACGCTTAAGCATGAGAGATAGGAAGCACCAACCTCGAGTTTTTGCGGCGGCTGCAAAATGGATCGCAGCCAAAAGTGGGGATCCCCCGTCCTCCTGCCGGGGCGCGGACTACGGGGTTCCTAAGCAAAATTCCTTATTTAGGCCATCCAAGATGGGGATGCCTTAGTTCCCTAATTGGAATGGAGTCATCTGTAGGGAGTCCCCCCCTATTGGACGAGTATGTCCTTCGTCCGGGTTCTGTCGACCCGGATTATGGAGAGGAATGTCCAAAATCCGGCTGCAGGATTTGTACATTCTTCAGTCCGAAAAGACACAACCAATGGAGGCGGAAAACATGAGGAAGATATTAGTCGTTGTGGTTTGTCTCTGTCTTTTGGGGGCTGCTTCGAGTACGCAGGCTTTTACACCACGGGCCGATCGTTTCCTAAACACAAAACAGGTCGTTGCAAAGGAGATGGATGGCGATAAACCTTTGACCACGGCAAATACGTTCAGCCGGGCGGATACTATCTGCTTCGGTGGCCATGATGGGAATGGCTATGCCGTCGAAGGCGGTATCTGGGATTTTTCTGATGGAACAATGCAAGGTTGGTATGGCATTGATATGACCCAGAATTCCGGCCAGTACTGGTGGGCTCGTTATAGGGCGATAGATTATGAATGCCCCGCTTCCGCCCCGATGACCAATGCCAGTTCAGGCCACCTCTGGTGCGGCGGGGAACAATCTGACGCCGATGCGGGCTGCTGGACCTGTGACGCCGGCCTTGATTGCGCATTGGGTTATCCAAACAGCCTTTGTCAAAGAGCAACAGCGCCACTGATCCCCTACACTACCGGCGATATTTCGATCAATTTTCAATATTACACCGATTCTGAAGGCCTGACCTTTGATTACACGAAGGTTCAGATTCTGGCATACGATGGATCCATCCTGATAGAAGCAATGGATGTGGATGATCTCGGCGGAATCAATGGGTTGCCGGGCAGTCCTGTGACCTTCTCCAGTGAGATTTATGATTTCAATATCCCTGAAGGGACAGACGGCCTCAAGCTGCGTTTTGAATTCGTTTCGGATACCTTTTGGTCGGATGAGGACGGCCTCTACTGCTCTACCTATGGCGCCATCGGTCTTGATAATGTAACCCTCGCAAGTGATGCCGGATCGACAACCTATGACTGGGAAAGCGATAGTGAAGGTTTTGTTTACGAGCATTGTCCAGGGGTAGGAAACTGGATAGCGATCAATCCGATCGATAACTATCTCATCCTGGATCCATGCGCCTGTGAGCTATCAAATTATGTGCTCGCGTTCCATGATGACAACCTTACTCACGGCGATCCCGGTGCAGAAAACAGTCAGTGGAACATGGCGGTAAGTCCCATCATTGATAGGAGCGCCTATCCTGCGCCTGACTATAATTCCATCTTTGCCAGATGGGATATCTATTCCTGGCTTCCGCTCGAAAATGGGGTTTTGTATCGTCCCGGCTGGTTCTATTATCCTTGGGAATGTACAGAAACGGGTTCTTTGGGCTGGTCTCCACGGTCCGGCGATGATGACTACCTGTATGTTGGGACTGATCCGATCTGCTACGAATCCAATGATAATGCAACGGAAAATGAAGTCCCAGGCGGTGCAACTTATTATCGGTTCTGCATAGAGGTGAAAGCCTGCTGCACTTGCTTTGGAATCACAAATTGTACAGGTGCCAGCAACGAAACACCGCTCATTGATAACATCCAGGTCTGTGTCACCGGAATTCCCGATGCCCCCGTCGCGGACTATGGGAATGGATGTTACTACCAAGATGGATTCGGTCAATCCATGTTTATTGATCCCACGGCGACTGGACGTTGTGACTCATGGGACGTGGGCGCGGGAACAGCGCCGCCCTTCACATTGAGTGATTCGCTGTCCATTTCGGGTCCGCCGGTATTGGGTACAACGCCCTCATGGGAAGCTAAACTCTGGTTTAAACTTCCCCGGGTGGGGCCCGCCATCAACCAAACGGCCTACAATGCCTGGAAAAGCCGGCTGCCCGGCGATCCCGAGTTGGGATTTGTGGCGGTTAGAATGGACTCGTGTCAGACCATTATGCCCTTCAGCAATAAGTTCTGCTCCTACTTCCATGAGAGTGAAGCCGGGTTCAACATGGCTTTTAATGACCTGACCGATGAGAATGAGATTCTTCCCGACGATCTCTTCACACCGGGAACTTTAATTCAGTACTTCGTAACCACGAATTATATCGGCAATCCACAATTTGCCTTTGTTGAGGACACTACAAATGGTTTCTTCCGCGAGATTGAAATCCTGCCGAGCATGCGTGTGGATCCTGTTGCAGAAGAAATTGTTTGGCCTTGTGTCCTCTATGTGGACGCTTACAATCGTGGAGCGGAAAACTTCATTCAACCGGCGCTGGATTACTTTCTCCAGGAAGTTCCCGGTGTCGGTCCGAACAATGATCGCTACGACGAGGATGGCGCCAGCACCAATTATAATGGAAGTTCTCTCTACCGTACTGGAAATAATGGAGCCACACTGCCGCAGCTTCTGGCCTATTCCGGAATCATCGTGAACTCCGGTTTATTCAGTGGCGGCGCCTTGGAGGAAACTGATTTCATCGGTTTGGAGGACTGGCTCCTGACTTCAATCTGTGATCAATCTGAAGTCCGCCAGGGCTTGATCCTGAACGGCGATGAGATGGCCCTCATTATTCAAGAACACAGACCCTCATTCCTCTTCGGCGCCCTCGGGACGGGGCTTGATTGTTCACCCTACCGCGACGCCGGCTGCCCCAGTGGAACGCCCGAAGATACTTCATTCTGTATCCAGGTCATCGATGTCGATATGCCGGTCTTCCCATCCTCAACGGACTACTGGGCTTATGGCAATGGGTGTCCCAATATCTACACTTACTCGGTCCTCTTTCCCCAGGGAACGGGCCAGGGCAACCGGAGCTGGTTCGATTTTGACTTCAGCGGTCCAAAGGGAGTCGTTGAATTCGCTCAGATCGTCAATGAAGATCTTGGCTTGAACAATTACCGGACCAGTGTTGAGGGTTACAGCTATCACCACATTACAAGCTCATTTGCCGGCGGCACTTGTGTTCCCGACAGCGCCGGCATTGTTTCAGCGGTGGCGTCCGAGCTTGTTGGAACGCTCAACTGGCTGTTTGATGGTCCTCCTCCGGCATTCTGCACGGATCCCTGCGGGATTACCGATGATGTTCCCGATGTCGACGGTGTTGAAGTTAAAATAAACCGTCTCTACCAAAATCGTCCCAACCCATTCAATCCGCGCACCGTTATCTCCTTCGCTATCGCCCAGCGAAGCGACGTTGAGTTGGCCATCTATGATGTTTCCGGCCGACTCGTGCGCCAGCTGAAAAAAGGCGTTATGGATGCGGGGCTGCAGAATATTGTTTGGGATGGAACCGATGATACAGGCCGGAATGTCTCAAGTGGGATCTATTGGTCTCAGCTGACTATTGGAGAATATCGGTCGAACAAGAAGATGGTGCTTCTCAAATAGTCCTTCTCGTGAGAAAGGCACCCAGGCGGGCCAATCCAATGCCAGTGGATTGGCCCGCAACCTTTCTATTGGGATTCCTATTCCGTGATGAGATTCTTGACCCCCGCATCTTGAAGACACACAATACCCGATGGGCGGGAGTTCGATTCCACTCTCAAGAGAGATTTGTTTAATGACTCAGATTGAAAAAGAGATCCCATCGCATTGGAGAAAAGATGTTTCTCTGGCCTCTTTCACCTCCTGGAGGATTGGCGGTCCGGCACTATATTTCGCGGAACCCCCCGATCCCTCCTCACTCGCGTCGGATCTCCGGGCCGGTTTTGATCTTCAGCTGCCCGTCTTCTTTATTGGAGGCGGAAGCAATATTCTGATTTCCGATCGGGGATTCCCCGGCCTCGTTGTGCGTTACAGGGATCGCTCTATTCGTCTCCACGTTGAGGAAGATGGCAGATCAGCGCGGCTCCGGGCGGGCGCCAATGCCGCACTTGCCGGAACGGCCCGCGCCATGGCCTATCGGGGTTGGGCCGGACTGGAATGGGCGGAAGGTATTCCCGGCACGATCGGCGGCGCAATCGTCGGGAACGCCGGGGCCTTTGGCGGCGATATCAGCCAGGTCTTACTTCGGCTGGAGATCCTTGAAAAGGCATCAAAAATCATTCAATGGGACCCGGACCGGCTTTCCTATGGTTACCGGACGAGCGCTTTAAAGGAAAATCCGTCGGGTGATGTGCTCGTTTTAACGGGTGAATTTTTGCTACAAAGTGAAAACCCGACCGAGCTGAGAAGAAGGATGGTTCACTTTTCTCACAAAAGACGGCGATCGACACCAGCGAAAGCATCCTGCGGATCGGTTTTCAAAAACCCCCCGGGAGAAGCGGCGGGACGACTCATCGAGTCTTCCGGCCTCAAGGGAAAAATCTGCGGCAACATGATGGTTTCAGATATCCATGCCAACTATATTGTGAATCAGGGAGACGGCAAGGCAGTGGAAGCCCTGTCCCTCATTCGGTAGGTCCGCGATACGGTTTTTGAAAAGACGGGAATCGTGCTGCGTCCCGAAATCCGCTTCATCGGCTTTGAAGAAGATGACATTGGCGACATTTTGTCGGTGGTTTAGCTCTTTCTCCATACATCCTGATTCACCGGGTTTTCTCCCATCAAGGCCAGCAGCGATCCTTCCATGACAATGACCGGATTTGTGAGACCCAATCGCTCGAGGATCTCAGGATGCACTTCACCGAAAATGAGAACCTCGCTTTTCTCTCCTTGGGGATTGTTTCGAATGGCCCGCGCTCCGCGGCCCGCGAGGAATGGCGCTTCATCGTATGGTTCCAAATCCATGGTGCAATCGAATTCCAACGCGACTGACTGCGCAATGGCCTTCATTTCAGCAAAACCGGCGGAGGGATAAACAATAGCGCAGCCGATATGGCGTTCTTCGCGGGCGCCCGTTTCAGAGAACCGGTCCAACAAGGTGATATCACCAATCTCGAAGATGTTTTGTGGCAAGGGCCGATGCCGGTTTTGGTGAAGAATTTGAAGAAGACCCGGTATCAACTGTGTGCGCAACTGACTCTGATCACGACTGATGGGATTGTCGATACGCGCCGCATCCTTAGAAGGTTCCCGGCCGAGCATCAGGTCATTCGTTTCCGGATTGGTCAAGACTAATGCCATAACTTCAATCAATCCCAGACCCGTCAGGATTTCCCGGGCCTTCCCTGAATAGATTTCAACGGGCCGTTCAGAGGGTTTCGTGGTAACCGGTAGAAGTATCTTTGGAATTTTGTCATATCCATACGCGATGGCGAGATCCTCAAAGAGGTCCACCTCGTGGAGAATATCGTTCCGATAAGCGGGAATTTCCACAGCTATGGAATTTTCGCCTTCCGGCATCGCCCCATGTCGCATGCGCCTTAGGAGGTCGACCGCTTCATTTTGCGATAGATCAATACCCAGTACTTTCCGGGCCTCCCTCAATGAAATGATTCGGCTCTCCGATTTCAGGTTGGGCGTGATGCGTTCGTTTTTATCTGAATCCAGCACGCGGACAGCCCGAATCCTCATCTCTGGAATCAATTCCTTTAGACTCGTAACAAGAATGTTCAGTGCCTTGCCGACCGCCCTATCATTATGACCGGTGACATCGACAAAAAGTCTGGTTGAAGATTGCGTCACCCGCGTCTCCTCACTATTGATAATCGGCGGCATTGAGAGAACGCGGCCATCGGCATCATGGAGGATCGGATAATGAGTAAAACCCTTCAGGAGATGCGTATACCCTACTCCCTTTGGATGCTCCTCCAGAATTCGATTCAGGCTCCAATCCTCTCCCTCTGTCGCACCTAATGGTCTAAAAAAGAAGGAAGCAGGATCTTTCGCCGTATAGGTAAATGGAGGTTTAACACTATCCAAGTCATAAACGCCAATGCTGGCATGCCGTCGGTCCCGTCCCAAGGCCCAATGGAGATTCTCCTGAAGTTTCATCAGGATTTTAACGCGCTCCTCATCCAACGTCACATTTTCCAGGACGGCCACCGCGATCTTTGGGCGTAGAGAGGTCGGCCGGCTTACGATCCCGTCGACAGTGAGATCACAGCAGGGATCCTCGACTTTCAGCGTTCTAGGACCGGTTTCAATATTGAGGTATCCGCGCAGGGCGCGGCCCAATCCGCCCGGGTCAAACAGATCAGGACGAACGGCCAGCAGATCCATCCTCAAGACCTCAAGATCAGGCAGAGGCTCCGATGCCCCCCTTTCACGCAATTCAAATCCGCACTCCGGACACTCGAGTGGAATTTCTTCTTGGGGTGATAACTCCAATATGAAGCGGCACTGGTTGCAGCGATGGCGCTGCATAACTTGCAGCCCCTCTACATCGCAACCCATAAGACCGAGGGTCTTCTCAAGTGACTCGGCCTCGATGGGCCTGCCAATGACTTCCTGTAATTGTTCTACCGGGATTCCAACGACGGGCATATCGGCGCTTCCTTTAACCATTGAATATCGGGAAGGTAAAGATCCCGCATATGTGTCACTCCGTGGCGGAGCATGGCCAATCGTTCCAGACCCAGGCCCCAGGCCAGGACAGGGACGTTGCAGCCGAGAGGGCGCGTCACCTCCGGTCTGAAGACCCCCGCGCCGCCCATCTCGACCCACGTCTTTCTCGGTTCGTAGAAGATGAAGACCTCGACACTCGGTTCCGTATAAGGAAAGAATGCCGGCCGGAATTCATAATTTTTAAAACCCATTCCTTCATAGAAGGCGCCAAGGGTGCCCAGAAGGGTGGAGAATGTTCCGGCGTCGTCGATGATGATGCCGTCAACCTGTGTAAAAACGGGGAGATGTTTGTACGTTATCGCCTCACGCCGGAAAACACGGCCAACACAGAAAACCCGTTGTGGCCCCTTCGGATTCTTGGCGAGGGCCCGAACGGTGGCCGCCGTTGTATGTGTTCTCAAGACGGTCCCCTGGGCCAACTCCGGATTCCAGGGGATCTCCCATCCGCGCGATCCGGTCTCGCCCCCATCCTCATGAACACGGCGGACGCGCTCGACGAGGACACTATCCGCAGGAAGATCGGCGCGGGAAGGCTCCTTCATATAGAAGGTATCTTGCATTTCTCGGGCCGGATGATCCTGGGGTTGAAAAAGGGCATCGAAATCCCAAAAAGCCGATTCGACGAAGGGTGAGACGATTTCGGTGAACCCCATCCTCAGGAAAGCATTCCGGGTGCCTTGTATGACCGCCTGCAGCGGATGGATTTTACCGGAAACAACCGGTTTGACATCGAGGCGGACATCGTAGGGTTTCAGCTTGGCCTCTTTCCATTCACCACTGGCGAGGAGTTCGGGTGTTAGCTGCGACACCTCCAATTGAGGCTTTATTCCGACAAAGGCCGCCCGCCCCGCCTCCGACATCTTGGGGAAGCGCTGCTTTCGCGTCTTGATGTCAAGGAGACGCCGCTTTTGACTCAGAGTCTGGATTTCCGCTTCCGATGGAATCGAAGGAGCGGACGCCAAAGCGGTCTCCGGCGCCCGTTGCTCCGGCTGTTGCGCCAGCCAGTTTAAAAACGCCTCTTCGGCCGTTTGACCCGCTAAATCCTTCCGGCCTTGTTCCGTTATGCGAAGGGAAGGACCCTCTTGCTCCGCCCAATCACGCTGCCGCAGGAAGCGCAATATACCGCCGACCGCCTTGGGCTCCATGCCTACCCTTCCGGCGATCTCTTGCATAGAGCATTGCCCATCCGATTCCTGCAGGGCCCGAAGGATCCGGCGTTCCGGCAAACCATGTTCAACGGTTTCGATACCGGCTTCAGTTAAACAATAGATCCGTGTTTGAGTTTCTGTCGTCTCAACCCAGCCCCGCCGTTCCAGTAGAACGACCGCAGCGGCGACTTGGGATTGATCCGCACCGAGTTTCCGGGCCATGTCCTCGACATTCCCGGCATCGCTTTCTTCAACCAGATATTGTAACACTTTGAACTCGGACTCGGGGATCCTGGTTTCGTTAGCCATCCGTTCCTCTTTATGTGGCAAGCAAACGATCCTGGAGAAGACTCAGAAGATTGACCACCGCTGTTTCGGATCGCAAGCGGTGCGGCCCAAGGGAAACAGCCCAACCGGGCACCCCTCGCAACTGCTCCTCCTCTTCCTCCTCCCATCCTCCTTCGGGACCAACCAGCGCGAGAAAAGTCCCATTCCCATCATGCCGCAACGTTTCGCCCGACGGAAGCCGCTCCCCGGAGGGGACGGCCCAAACAATCCGCCGGTCGCCGCATCGGCTCAAGAGCGACTCAAGATCACTGGGAGGCTCCAGGCGGGGTCTCCAGGCTCGGCCGGATTGTTTCATCGCAGAAATGATAACCCTCTCCCACCGCTCGAGCCGCTTGGGTAATCGCTCTTCGACGGGAATAACGGTCGTCCTTTGCGTTACGATGGGTTGAATTTTGCGCACGCCCAATTCCGTCGCCTTTTCAAGGATCCAATCGAGGCGGCTGGACCGGTGCAGCAGCGGCATCCCCAATGAAATGTCCCACGGAAACTCCCGGGATGAGGGGCGGCTATCCTCGATCTGGAGCTGCACCCGGCGTCCAAGGCTTTCACCGATAACAACAAGGAATTCATTTCCTTCGCCATCGATCCCGCGAACCCGGTCCCCCTTCCTGAGGCGCCAGACCCTTAAGGCGTGATGTGACTCATCTTTTGAGAGGAGAGGGCCATCCGGTCCCTGAAGATCGCGCGGTGGGACATAGAGGAATCTCTCTTCTTCAACATTCCAAGCATTTGATGCATCTGTCGGGGGGCCGGAAGACATATCAGCTCATTCCTCAGAAACGCCAAACATCTCCTTAACGCGATCAAAGAAGCCCTTACCGGGTTTGGGTATCTCTTCCCCTTTGGTGTTCGCGAGTTCTTCGAACAGCTCGCGCTCCTTTGGATTCAATTTCTGGGGTGTCCAGACAAGGATGCGGATAAGAAGATCCCCCGTGCCGCTCCCCCTTACCCTGGGTAGACCCTTATTCCTCAGCCGCAGGATTTTCCCTGATTGAACACCGGGTGGAACTTGAAATCTGACCTTTCCATCCAATGTCGGCACTTCAACGGGTCCTCCTAAGGCCGCACGAGCAAAACTGATAGGGACGATGGTTAAGATGTTGTCTCCATGTCTCTCGAATTGATCATGCGGCTTCTCTTCAATAATCGCCAGTAAATCGCCGGCCGGCCCCCCGCGTAGTCCGGTATGCCCCTGTCCATCAAGTCTCAGATAGTTGCCGTTCATGACGCCTTTGGGGATATGAATCACGGTCGTTTCGGTCCCCTCGATCCGGCCGTCGCCGCCGCATACCTTGCAGGGATCGGCGATGATATTCCCTTCGCCATGGCAGCGGGGACAGGTCTGGACACTGACCATTTGACCGAAAAAGGATCGTTGAACCGTTCGAACTTGTCCGGCCCCCTGACATTGAAGGCACTCCGTTATGCCGCCGGATCCTTGGTATCCCTTGGTCCCACAGGCGACACACTTAATCAGTTTTTTGACCCTGACCTTTTTGTCCACGCCCTTGGCGATTTCCCCAAGACTCAGATGGAGATGGATTTGTATATCGCCGCCACGGCGGGAACGTTGCCGGCTTCGCCCCTGGGTCCGGCCACCGCCGAAGATATCCCCCAAGCCCCCCAAATCACCAAAATCACGCATGAAAGCACGAAGGGCGTCGGAGAGATCAAATTCGACGCCTCCCGGGCCAAATCCGCCGAATCCAGACCGCCCGCCGCCGGCCGGATCGAAAGCGGCATGGCCATATTGTTCGTAAAGCCGGCGTTTCTCTGTATCCCGGAGAATCTCGTAGGCTTCCGTCGCCTCCTTGAATTTTTCCTCGGCTTGCGCATCACCTGGATTGCGATCGGGATGGTGTTTCAAGGCGAGCTTACGATAGGCCTTTTTAATTTCCTCTTCGCCCGCCTCCCGGGGAACACCCAATACCTCGAAGTAGTCGCGTTTACTCATGCCCTCATTTGGCTCCTTCTTGTGAGCTGCTTCCCTTTTCTCTGTGCGCCATCGTTGAATGATACCAATTCAAGGACCACTCATCCGGGGCACATCAGTGAAATGCGTGGGGAAAGGTTATTGAGATCAGATTCATAATGTAGCCCAGGGACCGGTGAGGGTCAAGTTGGCCCCCCATGGAAAGGGGATGGAGCGATCCTGTTGCCGGCCGGCCTTCAGTTCCCCCTTGAAACGATAACGGAACGGAGGGTCATGAAGAGGATGCGCAAATCCAACCAGAGCGACCAATTTTCAATGTAATAGAGATCGTACCGGGTCCGTTCTTCTATCGGGACGTTTCCTCGGAGTCCATTGACCTGCGCCCATCCCGTGACGCCGCTCTTGACACGATGGCGATCAAAGTAATCGGGTACATGGTCCTGGAATTTCTCGACGAAGTGGGGCCGTTCCGGCCGAGGGCCGACAAGGCTCATCTCCCCCTTAAAAACGTTCCACATCTGCGGAAGCTCATCCAAGCTCCACTCTCTGATGAATTGCCCCACATGCGTCCTGCGATCATCATTTTCCCGGGCCCAAACCGGACCTGTTTCCGATTCGGCATCGGTCCGCATCGACCGATACTTAAACATATTGAAAATACGGCGGTCTCTTCCGATGCGTTCCTGTTTGTAAAAGACAGGGCGACCCGATTCAATGAGGACCGCAAGAGCGATACCACCCATGAGTGGTGCGAACAGAATTAGGAAGAGTGTGGATAAAATAAGATCGAGGGCTCGCTTGATAACGCCATTCCAACCGGCCAGCGGTATCTCCCGGAGACGGATGACAGGGACGCCGTCAATCGTATCCATGCGCGTTGTATGTGTCATGAGTCCCAGGAGGCCGGGGATGAACTCATAGTCAATATCCAAATCGCGGCAGCTCTTTAATACATCCAACAGGATCGATTGATCCTCCATCGGAAGGGCCAGAATCAGGAGATCGAGCCTTTTTTCCTCGGCGATCCGGTGCGTCATCTTCCAGGAGCCCAATTGTCTCGGTGTGCTCTCCGGATCCTCGGGCCCAAGGATGTACCCCGCGAAGGCATAAGAAACCCCGCGAACATGCTGAAGCGCGGATGCGACCCGGTGGCCATGACTCGTGGCGCCTAAAACGGCGAAGCGAATCGGTTGCCGGCGGAGACGCCGCAGAAAAATCCGCGCGCCGTAGCGCCGGCCGGCGAGTATAAATCCCAGAGCAAGAACCCAGACAATAACCAGTGTGAGGCGTGAAAAAGAAACGCCGCGAAAAAAGAAGGTCAATGCCGCTGAGAGCAGGATGGCCAGAATAGAGGCCTTAATAAGGGCCTCCATTCCGGGTCCGAACCCAGGACGGCGGATGGTATACAGACCGAAGGCATGGAAAATGGCCAGCCAAAGAAGGATGGAGGCCAATGCGGCGTAGAGATACAGGTCCAACCCGGGATCGCCTTTGGAAACCGGGAGAAGAGCGACAAAAAGCGGAAGGTGGAATCGAATGAAATAGCCGAGAATGAAGGCCAGCAGGATGCCCGTCACATCGGTCAGGTGACGGATGAACTGGAACCAGGTTTCACGTTTTCGCCGCTCGATATATCCCATGGCGCCCCTGGAAATCGGTACGATCATCATTACAATCGATGTGCTTCCTACCGATTTCTTAGAACCTTCTCAATCTCCGTCTCCATTTGATCCCGATATCGTTGCCGGGAAAAGGCCAAGGCCCGCTCACGGATCTTTTCAGAGTCCCACTCCATCGACTCAAGCTTAAGGATGGCTTCGGAAAGCGATTCGGGCGTCGGCTCATTGAAAAAGATTCCCGTTGTGCCATCGACCACCGTTTCGAGAGCCCCTCCCCTGCCATAGGCGATCACAGGCCGGCCGCAGGCCATCGCCTCGAGGGGCACGATTCCGAAATCCTCTTCTCCCGGGAAGAGAAGGGCCCGGCAATTCCGATAATGCGTCCGTAATTCCCCCGTCTCGAGCCAGCCTAAAAAACGGACATCGGATCCGGCCAAACGCTCCAGGCGACGCCGTTCAGGACCTTCACCAACGACAACCACCTTGCGGCCCAATCGGGTTGCGGCGGTGATGGCCAATTCGGTCTTCTTGTACGGCACCAGGGCGGTCAAAATGAGATAGGGGGCGTCCGGCCCCGGTTCCGATCCGATCTGAAAGGCATCGGTATCGACCCAGGGATGAACAACCGACGCCGTTCGGTCGTAATAGCGCCTTATTCGTTCCGCGACCGCATGGGAATTCGCCACAAAGTGATCCACCCTTCGGCTCGATATCACATCCCACACCCGCATCCAAGGGCTGAGAAGCGTCATCATTCTTCCCGACATTGAACTGGATCGTGGACCTCCGAAGTATTCTTCATAAGAGCCCCATATATAGCGAATCGGCGTGTGACAGTAGCAGAGGTGGCGTGATTCGGGATGGACAATGACGCCTTTTGCGACGCAGTGACTCGTTGAGATAATGAGGTCATATCCGCGAAGATCGAATCGTTCAATCGCGGCCGGAAAGAGAGGAAGATACCAGCGGTAGTGTTTGATCCCCCGAGGGAGGTTTTGAATAAAGGATGTCCGAATTTCATGAGAGTTGATGAGCGGCGAAACGGCGCCTTTGCGATACACTAATGTATAAATTGGAGCTTCCGGATAGATTTCACAAAGCACTTCGAGACACTTCTCTCCTCCCCTCATCCCCGTGAGCCAGTCATGCACGAGTGCGACTTTCAATGCCATTTGGACCTCTTGTCCGATTCCGGCCTAAACCGAGGCCGGTTCCCTCAATCCTTCATCCAAGACATGGATCAACTCTACGATAACAGCGTTGGAAATAAAGATCGCCTTTTCGGCCAAAGCGACTCTGCCTTGCTCGCGGTGAAGGAACCCACCCCTCACCATCGCCTCGATCTTCTCCTCCATGGCCATCCGGCATTCACTTGGAAGTCCACCGGCGAATCGGCGCCAATGAATCCCCTCTTTCCTCCGAAGACCGAGGAAGATCTCTTCTTCCGTGATCTGCCTCTGGGTCAGTTGTTTTAATTCAGCGATCGGCCGCTGATGATGCTGCAGGAGAGAATCAAGATAAAGCCCGAGATGAGGATGATTATTCATGCGGCGGTTTTTTAGAAATGAGTGGGCGCCCGGTCCCAGGCCGATATAGGGCTCCCGCCTCCAATACCGCTCATTGTGGATCGACCGCTGGCCGTTCCGGGCGAAGTTGCTGATTTCATAAGGCTCATACCCTCTTTCGGAGAGGGTGGAGCGGGTCCATTCGAAATCGTCGGCGCTGATCTCATCATCAGCCAGGCGCCATTCACCGGAATCGACCAGCCTTTGCAAGGGTGTCCCCTTTTCAATCGTGAGGAGATAACAGGAGAGATGACCTGGATCGATCCGGCAGGCGCATTCCAGCGAGTTGCGGTAACTTTGCGACGATTCCGGGTCAATACCGAACAAGAGATCAATACTGAGGCGATGGAACCCGGACGATTTTAAAATCTCGATACTTTCCATGGCCTTCCGCGCTGTATGAATGCGCCCCAAACGGCGAAGCTGGTTGTCATCAAATGACTGAACCCCGAGACTAACCCTGTTGATACCCTGGCTTCTCCAACCGGCGGCAAGCTCCTTTGTGATCGATTCGGGATTGCCTTCAATCGTGATTTCCAGATCCTGATTCCAATGCGTGTCCTTCAAAATGCGGGACAGAATCGGCGCTATCTGCCGGTTCTTCAGCAGTGAGGGTGTCCCCCCCCCAAAATAGATTGATTCGATATCGGGCCGTCCCCCGGCCAGTTCTTCCCGGCGGATAAGATCCCACTCCTGGCACATGGCCGCGATCAAGCGGTCGCCCTCCGATTCACGACCTGTCTCACTATAGAAATCGCAATAGCGGCAACGACTCTGACAGAAAGGGATGTGAAGGTAAAGGCTCAGCACCGTCAAGATTCCTCGTTTGGTTTCAGGAGAGCCAGAAAAGCTTCTTGCGGGATATTCACCGAACCAACCTGCTTCATCCGCCGTTTTCCCTCTTTCTGTTTTTCTAATAATTTCCGTTTTCTCGTGATATCTCCTCCATAACACTTTGCGATGACATCTTTGCGCAACGCGGGAAGGCTGGCGCGGGCAACGACTTTGCTTCCCAGGGAAGCCTGGATGGCGATCTGGAACATCTGGCGTGGGATCAGCTTCCTGAGCCGGTCCACCAATTCGCGGCCGATATAGTATGCTTTGTCGTTGTGGACAATAACGGAGAGCGCATCAACCATTTCACTGTTCAACAAGATATCAAGCCGGACGAGGTTTGAGAGGCGGTAGCTGTGAAATTCATAATCAAGGGTTGCGTATCCATGGCTCACCGACTTCAGACGGTCATAAAAATTCAACGCAATCTCGCTGAAGGGCAGTAGGTAGGTTAATCGTACGCGGTTCCCCTCCAGAAATTCCATCGATTGCTGCTCACCCCTCCGGTCCTGAAGCAGTTTCAAGATTCCCCCCAGAGAACTAGGCGGGGCATAGATATGCGTCAGGACATAGGGTTCTTCAACTTCGTAGCGGCGTCCCGGCGGCGGCATCTTTCCGGGGTGTTCAACAATGATTGTCTCACGCGTTATACGATCGATGACCCTGACAGCGACATTCGGCGTCGTCGCGATCAACTCACAACCGAATTCCCGTTGGATCCTTTCTTGTACAATTTCAACGTGCAGCGGCCCCAGGAATCCGCACCGGAAACCGAATCCCAATGCGGTTGAGGTCTCCGGCTCAAAGACCAGCGAGGCGTCATTGAGACGAAGTTTGATGAGAGCATCTTTAAGCGGGAGAAAATCATCGTTATTGACCGGATAGAAACCGCACCAGACCATCGGTTTCATCGGTTTGTAACCCGGCACCGGCTTCGGTGATGGGTTCTGATCCCATACCACCGTGTCGCCGACCTGCGATTCAGAAACATCCTTGATACCGGCAATAAAATAACCGACCTCGCCCGCGCTCAGCGTCTCTTGTGGCACCGGGTTTAAACGCAAGAGCCCTACCTCCAGGACCTCATACCGCTTATTTGTGGAGAGAAGACGGATCCGGTCCTTGACCGAGATGGCTCCGTCAACCACACGAATGAGGGAGATGACTCCGCGGTAACTGTCATACAACGAATCAAAAATGAGACCCCGCAGCGGGTGGCTGGGATGACCCTGAGGTTGGGGGATTTTTTCGATAACCTTTTCCAGAAGTTTCTGCGTCCCTTGTCCTGTTTTTGCGCTGACAAAGAGAACCTCTTCAGGCGGAATTCCAAGGAGCGCCGCGAGATCTTTCTGGACGCCTTCGACATCCGCCTCTTCCCGATCGATCTTGTTGAGAACCGGTATAATTTCGAGATTGTTATCCAGGGCCATATAGAGGTTGGCGATGGTTTGGGCCTCGATTCCCTGGGTCGCATCAACGAGCAGAATCGCCCCCTCTGCCGAAGCCAGAGAGCGGGAGACCTCATAAGAAAAATCGACATGCCCCGGCGTATCGATGAGGTTGAGGCGGTAATCTTGGCCGTCATCCGCCCGATAGTCCATTGCAATGGCGTGGGCTTTGATGGTAATGCCGCGTTCCCTCTCAAGATCCATGTTGTCCAAAACCTGATTTTTCATACTCTTAGGATCGATTGTTCGAGTGATTTCTAGAAACCGGTCCGCCAGCGTGGACTTCCCATGATCGATGTGGGCAACGACACAGAAATTGCGGATTCTTTCAAGTGGGTAGCTCAAAAGTTAATCCTCAAACCCATCTGGAATTTCATGATTGGTTCATCCTCCCCAGCATCCTGGGCATCGAATTCGACATCAAAGTACCGCAGGTGAGCGTCGACAAAGGCGTCCCCCATGCTGAGAGCGATGGCGAAGGCGGACCACCAGGTAAAATCATTGCGCCGTTCCCGCTGGCGATCGGCTTCCGCTTCCCAGAACGCGGCTTCATCCGGCCGGCTCACCATCATATCTTCAGCGTCACGCCGCTTCATTTCGTGGTCATAAAGGCGGTAGAGCATATACCCCTCCGCCCCGGCGACAACGATTGTCTTAATATATTTGCGATTCGTCAGCTGTCCCCAGCCGGGCACCAGCATCGATCGAACCATCACCCAAAAGGGAGCTTTCAACCCCCTCCCCGAATTGGTGGGGATGGAATCATTGACGGCGACTCCTCGACCGGTGATAGGCGCTCTTTCTTTGATCCGTATGTCAGGATTCCCCTTTTCAGCGGATTGCGCCAGGGCTCCGCCGAGCATGACCCCACAGAGAAGACCGATGATAACCAAAAGACCCGGTGACCGGTGATACCCCGATCCGGGCCTCGTCATATATTCCGCCATGGAGGTTTCGGATTCCCTCACCGCAGCCTGATGAAAGGGTCACGGTCTGAGTTAGAATTTGGCGGGAACGCGTGGGAATCGAACCCACCCCGGACACCACGAGATGCCCGACAAGGGATTTGAAGTCCCTGGAGCCCACCAGAACCCATGCATCCCCGCACATTCTGATGGTTGTTCCCGACCTTAAAGGCGGGTTGGACGCCTGTCAACGGTAAGCCCGGAGGCTTCGGAAATGAGGGAATGATTGGGGGTTGGCGTTCAGCCGGCCTTATTCGACGGTCACACTCTTAGCGAGGTTTCGCGGTTGATCGACATCACACCCTCGTAGGACGGCGACATAATAGGCCAAGAGCTGCAGGGGAACGATGGACAGCAAGGGCGTTATCAGAGGATCGCAATCGGGTATCGAGAATATCTGATCAGCTTGTCCGACAAGCAACTCATCCCCTTCGGTCACGACGGCCAGGATTCTCCCCTTTCGGGCGCGGACTTCCGACATATTGCTGAGAATTTTATCCATCCCCGGCCCCCGGGTTGCCAGAAAGATGACGGGCATTTTCTCATCAATCAATGCTATCGGTCCGTGCTTCATCTCAGCCGCGGGGTACCCTTCCGCATGAATGTAGGAAATCTCCTTCAGCTTCAATGCGCCCTCGAGAGCCACGGGGAAATTGATGCCACGGCCCAAATAGAGAGCGTTATGTTCATTCCCAAAGGATGAGGCGAGATCCATAAGCCGGGCGCTGCCGGCAAGCGTTTCGGCCATCAATTCGGGGACCCTGTTGAGCTCCTTCAAAAGATGGGTGGCCCGTTCATGCGACATGGTACCGTTACTACGACCTAATAATATTGCGAGGAGCGAGAGGACGGTCACCTGGCCGGTAAAAGCCTTTGTTGAAGCGACACCGATTTCAGGTCCGGCGTGAATATATATCCCCCCGTCGGCCTCTCTGGCGATGGTCGATCCGACCACATTGCAGATTGCCAGTATCCGGGAGCCTAGGGCCCGGGCTTCGCGCATCGCCGCAAGAGTATCAGCCGTTTCGCCGGATTGGCTGATGCCAATCACGACATCATGGGGACCGAGAACCGGTTTCCGGTAGCGCAGTTCGGAGGCGTAATCAACATCGACTGAAATCCGCGCACATTGTTCAATCAGGTACTCTCCGATTAAGGCCGCATGCCAGGATGTCCCGCATCCCGTCAAAGTAATCCGGCGGATTTTTTTCAGCTCGTCTTCATCGAGATTCAGGCCGTCGAGATAGACCTCCCCACGTCGCGGGTCAATGCGCCGCCGCAACGCCATGGCGACGCTATTGGGTTGCTCGAAGATTTCCTTCTCCATGTAGTGTGTATAGCCGCCGGTTTCGATTTCATCCAACTCCCAGGTAATATGTTCGACTTCTTTAACAAGGGCTTTTTCCTGCAAATTGAACAATCGATAATTATCGGGCGTGAGGACCACCAATTCCCCTTCACCAAGATAAATGGCGTCCCGGGTGTGCTCGAGGATTGCAGAGACATCCGAGGCAAGGAAATGCTCCCCCCGCCCCAATCCGACGATCAAGGGTGATCCCTTGCGGGCGCCGACGATGACGTGCGGGTCCAGCACGCTCATCACGGCCAAGCCATAAGTCCCCTCGACGAGACGCAATGCATTGGCGACAGCCGCTTCCAATGTGGAATCTTCTTTTTCCCGGCAGGATTCGATCAGGTGGGCCAGAACCTCAGTATCGGTCTCACTCTTGAATTGATGGCCTTCATTGAGGAGTTGAACGCGGAGGGTTTCCGCATTCTCAATGATGCCGTTGTGAACAACAATGATCGTTTCGGAGCAATCGAAGTGGGGATGGGCGTTTTCGAAGGATGGGCTCCCATGGGTGGCCCACCGTGTATGGCCGATTCCGGTTGTTCCCTTGGGCGGATGATCCTTGAGCTTAGCGGCGAGAACCTGGATTTTCCCTGCTTCTTTTACAACCTCAATCCTTGATTCATCGGCGATGGCCAGCCCGGCGGAGTCATATCCCCTGTACTCGAGCCGCTGCAATCCCTTGAGTAGGATGGGGCAACATTGGCGAGATCCGGTATATCCAACAATTCCACACATGCAGCCTCCCAGGGAGGCTCCGTTCTAGATCCTCCCGACCCGCCGAATTTTTTCAACCCATTCCTCAAGTTGGGCTTGAGTCGCCGTCTCTGCCGTCAAGCGCATCGCCGGTTCCGTACCCGATTTGCGGATGTGGATCCATCCTCCCGGCACGAGCCATCTCAACCCATCGGATCGATCCGGCGCGGCGGAGAAGAGTCCTCGAAGTCGATCTTCCAGCTCACCTAAATCGTCGGGTGCCGGGAGCTTGACCTTGACCATGAAGAAAGATGGAAATTCCCTCGAAGCCCCTGCAACTCCACCCGGATATGAGGATTCCAGAGCCAGGAGGCGGGCGATCCCCACCCCTGAATCCCGGCCGAGATGAATCTGTGGATCGATGACGCCCCCATTCCCCTCGCCCCCAATGAGAGCCTCATACTTGAGGATTCCCAGCACGACATGGGCCTCGCCAACCGGGGTGCGATAGACGGGAACTCCAAATCGGCTCCCAACCCACTCCAGACGTCCCGAGCTGCTGAGATTGGTCACCAGAGGTCCCTTCTTGCTTTGGAGGACTTGGAAAGCGGCCAGAGGCAGCGTCCATTCTTCACCCAGAACCTCTCCACCCGGTGTCACCACCGCCAGGCGGTCTCCGTCCGGATCCGTCCTAAAACCGAGATCGGCGCCGACTTGGCGGACGGTCTCAAGGAGTTGGCCGAGGACTTCGGTGCGAGGCTCAGGATCAGCCGGGAGTTGTCCATCGGGTTCGCAATCAATAGGGTGAACTTTGACACCCAACTGCTCTAGTAGAGGAAGAAGCAGAACTCCGCCGGCACCGCGAACGGCATCGACGACAACCTTGAAACCACCGGACCGGATTTTCTTTAACTCTTCCTTTTCAAAGGCTTGAAGGATTCTCTTGATATGTCTTGTTACGCTATCGGATCGCCTCTCTGTCCCGCCGATCCGCTCGTAGGGGACCCAGGCAAAACGGTTTTCATGATACTGCCTGAAGAGAATCTCAGCCCTGGCGGGCGAAAGAAAACGTCCATCCGGACCGACGAACTTGAGGGCATTCCATTGGGGAGGATTATGGGATGCCGATATGACGATCCCCCCGGCGGCCCCGTATTCTTCGACGGCGACCTGCACAGTCGGGGTTGTCACGATCCCCAAATCGCAGACGTCACACCCGACGCCTCTCAAGGCTCCGCCTGCGACTTGTGCAAAGTGTTCTCCACTGGGGCGGCTATCCCGTCCGATGATAATGAGACCTGGACCGACGAGGGTCCCAAAGGAGGCCGACAGCCGGGCGATGATGCAAGCGTCCAGGCCGTCACCAACCAGACCCCTTGCACCGGATATACTGGTGATCAGAGTGGGCATCGATTATCTCCTTGAATGGGGATTGTGCGAGGAAAGACAGAGCTGGTGAGCGGAGTCGAACCGCTGACCTGCGCATTACGAATGCGCTGCTCTACCAACTGAGCTACACCAGCTTGATTTAAACCGGCCTGATCTTCACCGGCCTGAATTACATCGGCTGGAACGACAACTGCCTGAGTCATGACAGCTGGTTCCGGAGGGTAAAAAAAGATGGTGCAACCCCCCGGACTTGAACCGGGGACACCCAGATTTTCAGTCTAGTGCTCTACCAACTGAGCTAGGGTTGCACCTTCATGATGGAACGGAAGCTATCAAAGCCTTGAAATGCTGTCAAGCCGGCGTGGATCCACCGCCCTCTCCATCTCCACTTTCAGCGGGGCGTTATTTACACCCTGCCTTGCTCCGGCCTTCCGCCTCAAGATTCTCGAGACCGCATCCTTCAGCGGCCCGAGATCCGCGGATTTCAGTATATAGGCGGCCGAGGACCAGGTTGAAAAGTCATTGTGGTGGATTGGATATGCGGTATTGATCACCACCGGCAATTCCGGAATCTCTTCAAGAGCCGTTCGAAGCACCTGAATCCCCGAAATGTCAGGTAGTGACAGATCCAGAATGACAAGATCAATGCTGCCCCTTCGAATCAATTGCAGCCCCATTGCCCCCTCCGAGGCCGTGAGGACATGATATTCCTCATCCTCGAATTCGGCGCTGTAGAGATCCCGCAAGATCTCTTCGTCTTCAATGATGAGGATTGTCGCCATCCGGCCATCCTCCTCTTTTCCGTTATGCGGCTTCCCGGCGATCACGGCCTGAACGCCGGTTGCGGCCGCGCCGGTCCCGATTCAGCGCGATGGGGAATGCCAGGGTAAATATCACGCTCCAGGTATCATCCGATCGAACAAGGATCTCTCCACCGTGATCTTTGATAATCTGCTGCGAAATCGCCAATCCCAACCCGTGTCCCTGAGGATGACCGGATGTGAAGGGAACGAAGAGCCTTTCCAATATTTCGCCGGCCATTCTTTCACCTGTATTTGCGATTTCGACGAGAACCTTTTCCTCCGACATATAAGTGTCAAGACGGATCGTGTCCCCTTCTTCTGTGCTTTCACGCGCATTGTTTAGAACATTGACGAGGACTTGTTTAATTCTGTCGGTATCGAGTAAGACTTTAGGAAGATTCGGTGCATAATTCTCCTCGATAATAATTCCGCTCTCCATGAGGTCGCCGCGTGTCAATTCAAGGGCATCCCGGATGATGTTGTTAAGATCGATGACTGTTTTTTGGGATTGAGACACGCGCGACATGTCTAGAAAATCAGACAGCATCCCCTCAAGACGCACAGCCTCTTTAACAATAAGATTCGCTTGGTCCCGGTTCGTATCTTCGGCAGCAAGAGATTTTGCAATGCGCCGTGCCAAGCCGCCGATCGCCGCCAGCGGGGACCGGACCTCATGGGCAAGCCGCGTGCTCAACTCCCCCACGGCGACCAGTTTCTCATTTCTTCTAAGCCGATTTTCCGTTTCACGCAGTTTTTCCTCTGAACATCTGATAAAATCCTGCAATTTGGCCATGCGAGTCACGAGGGCAAGAAGTGAAGCCTGTGTTCGTATCCATGTTTTGTCCTCGTGTGAAAACTCGGTGCGTCCCTGGGGCAATGTGACTCCAATCACACCCAGAATAAAGCCGTGGGCCAATAGGGGCTCCATAACGCAAGGGACTGGTTTTGCTGAGGGATTCCGATCCCCCGCCTCCGCCGCAAGGTCCAGTATCGTTCGAGACGCCTCCATGTCGGCCACCTTCTGCGCCGCCGCCTCCAATCCCTCGGCCAGATCTGATGCGTTTTCGGGGGTTTCTTTGCGAAACTCGACGGCGGTATCAAAACGTTGGCTTTCAGGGTCCATCCTCCAGATGGTGACCCAAGATGCATTGACGGCCTCGGCCACTAGCCGGGCGGCATGACTCAGGATATCAGGCAAATTTCCGAGCGTGACAACCCGGCCGATGAGTTCGTGAAAATAATTCAATGACCGGACGGCCGTATCGGTATCAATGGAGATAAGGCTTCTTTCAAGAGCTGCGGTACCCAGGCCACACCACCATTCCAGACCAGCCCTCTGCTCCGCGCTCGATTCCTCATCTGTGCCAAGATCGATCGCCAGGATACCCAGGCAGGATTCGAGTCCCTTCATGGGCAAGAAGAGGAAGTGCCCCTCTTTGGGACAGAGCTGGGATGGATTTTCCGAATCAAGATCGGTTTCAAGGTCACAATCAAGATCACCGGCAAGATCACCGCTGAGATCACTGTCTAGCTCACTGCCGAGATCCCCGCCAAGATCACCGGGAGAAACAACGCACCCCTTTTGCGTGCTCAAGACGTGATTCAGAATGAATTGTGGGTTTTCACCCGGAGAGCTCACGCGGAATTCCCGGCCGGGAATTCCATTCCAGCTTCCCGAAAGCCCCTTAGCCTGGGCCTCGTGGAGCGCGTTCAGGAAAGGATCCCATGAAGCCGCCGACCTCTCTGTTGAATCCTGAGTCTCGTACGGGGAATTGGTTGCGAATGGCCAATCGATCTGCCGAAGGTTTTCCCCTTGGAGCCCCATCCAGGCGTGAAGCCTGGTTCCCTCGGGCGAAAGCAAAAAGATCATGGCCTGCTTCATCCCAAACGCGCCGGACACTTTTGATCCGACAAGACCGGCCAATATGATCCGCCCTATCGATTCTGAATCCCTGGTTTTCCATAGGCCGGTGGATAAAGAAAGAGGCAGCGGGAGGGACAGCGGCATGGGGGTGTCTTTAGGGGCCTTACCCTTGTTATACTGTTTGTGGTTCTCGCTTTTTTGTATCACGCGAGGGCGAGGCATCTTTTATCCTCCCATTGAGATGTGGGATAGTGTGTTGGTATGGCATTTCCCAAGTGACTCCAAAAGGAGAGATCGGAACCATGAACCTTTTGAATTGGGGCGGCAAACAGGAGAATAAACCGATGGAACAGGACCAGAAAAAAACATCCGTCCAAGTTGACATTGATCCCAAGGAAGCCGAGGGGATCTACTCCAACCTCGTACTTCTTTCCCACTCACCCTCCGAATTCATTCTGGACTTTGCCCGGGTTCTTCCGGGAACTCGCAAGGCCAAAGTCTACTCGCGCATCATTATGACACCTCAGAACGCCCACTCGCTTCTCAACGCGTTACAGACCAATATCGAACGCTTTGAAAAGCAGTTCGGGAAGATCCGGGTGTCTGGAACAGATTCTAAGGGAGATATCGGCTTTAAATAGACTCTCTTGAGTTGAAATATCCTCGAACTGCCTGAAGGTAAGGAGGTTGTGATGACGTATCGTGTGAAGGTTTCAGAGAGGGGAAGTGGCGCGCCATCCTCACCCATTCGTAAACTGGTTCCCTTGGCCGATGGAGCGAAAAGCAAAGGGCGGCACGTCTATCATCTGAATATTGGGCAGCCGGATATCCCCACGCCCGAACCGATGCTTCATGCCGCTCAAGAATATAAAGGTCCTGTTTTGAGCTATGGCCCATCGGGGGGATTGCCTGAGTTCATCAATGCCCTGGCTGGATATTACGAATCCTGCGCGATTTCGCTGCGGAAAAATCAGATCCTCGCGACCACGGCGGCAAGTGAAGCTCTGCTTTTCGCCCTGGCCGCTGTCACCGACCCCGGGGATCAGGTCCTCATTCCCGATCCGCTCTATGCGAATTACCTCGGTTTCGCTGCGATTCTCGGTGTAACGGTCACGCCCGCCGTTTGTTCACCGGAGGATGGTTATAAAATTCCCCCACCGGAAATACTCGACAAACTCTGCGGCCCTCGGTGCAAAGCGATGCTATTGTGCAACCCAGGAAATCCCACCGGGCGCGTCACCAGCTCCGATGAACTGCGGGCGATAGGTGATTGGGCCAAAGCGCGAAATATATTTCTAATCGGCGATGAATGCTATCGCGAGTTCTGTTATGAGGGTTCGGCTCCTCCATCGGTTTTGAATCTTGAGGGATGTGAAGACCTAACGATCATGACCGACTCCATCTCGAAGAGATTTTCAGCCTGTGGGGCCCGGGTCGGATGCCTTGTCTCCCGTAATGAGGAGGTGATGGCGACGGTGATGAAATTCGCCCAAGCCCGGCTTTGCCCTCCCACCCTGGGACAACTGATGGGGATAAAGGCTTTTACTGAGACGCCGCCATCTTACTATCAGAAAATCATCGATACCTATCGCGAAAGGCGTGATTTACTCTGTGAGAAGCTGAGTGAGATGCCGGGAGTTTCTTACCGGAAACCTGAGGGCGCATTTTACATTATGGCGACATTGCCCGTATCGGACAGTGAGGATTTCACGCGCTGGATGTTGACGGATTTCCATTTGAATAACAAAACCGTCATGGTCGCGCCCGGCGCAGGCTTTTATGCAACGAAGGGATTGGGCGCCAAGGAAGTCCGCATCGCTTATGTACTGGAGTTGGTTCACCTCGAGACAGCGATGAAAGTTCTGGCTGCTGGTCTGAGGGCTTTCTCAGACCGCTGAGACTATCGTCCGGGTTTGACCGAGGACGGCAAATGAATGGTTAAATGTTCAACCCAGGCGGCGGCGATCTTTGATAGCGGCCGCCAGGTCGGCCATATCAGACCGCTCTGCCTCTCCAGATGCCAGCCTTGAATCCTGACCCGCCCGAGCAGTCCGCGGCGCAGGTCTTCCTTGACCAGGCTTTCCGGCAGAACGGAAATACCGAGGCCGACCCTGACCAGGCGCTTGATCGGTTCGGGGTGTGACATTTCCATTGAGATACGGGGTTGCAGGCCTTGTGCGCGGAATACCGCTTCTATCGTTCGCCGGGTCACAGATTCCGGTTTGTGCAGGATAAGAGGTTCGTCTACAAGTCGTTCCAGTTTTACTTTCCGTTTGCCGGCCAGAGGATGGCGCGCCGGGGCTACAACGACGAGAGGCTCCCTGTGGATCGGTTGAACGATGAGATCCTCCCGGCCCACCGGCATAGTGACCAGCGCCAATTCAACATCCCCTCGAAGGGTTTGTTCAACCAATGTCTGGCTGCCCTCAACATTGACAATAATTTTGATGGATGAGTGTTTTCTTAGAAAAGATCGGATATGACGAGGCAGCCAATGACTCGCCGGAACATCCGTCGTCCCCATCCTCAAATGACCCCGCTCCACCGTGCCCCAAATGCGGACTTCTTCTATGGTGCCTTCCATCTCACGCAACCAATCCTCGGTAAGACGAACAAAGCGACGTCCAACTTCTGTCAGCTCAACACCGCTTTTTTTTCGATGGAAAAGACGCTGTCCCAGCTCTCTCTCTAAATTCCGCAGCTGCGTGCTGATGGCCGGTTGAGTTCTGTGCAGCGCCCTGGCGGCGGCTGTGAAGCTTCCCCTACGGCTGACCTCGAGAAAGGTTCGTAATTGTTGGAGCTCCATAGCAACCTCCGCGACAAATTTCTAAATAGGACGCATAGCACTCTTCAATGCAACTCGCACAGCAACAGAGGGCGCAGCTTGCGCACGCGTTTTTGAGTTCAAATATAACCATAAATTAAATTTATGGATACAAGAGAAACTATTATCTTTAAGAAATATGGACACGCATGGCATGCTGTCCGAGATATGACTCCGCATTCATGAGCGGTCCCGACTTTTGTCCGGCGTGACGATCCCGCCAATGAAAAACCAAGGAGATATCAGCTAACCACTGATATTACTGTGAGTTGCGTTGCCTATGCGGCAGCGGCTCTGGGAGGTATCATCAGAATGAGTGTGAAAATCGATGAGCCGAAAGGCAAACTTGGAGTGCTTCTCCCCGGTATGGGGGCTGTGGCCACGACCTTTATGGCCGGTGTTCTATCCGCCAGAAAGGGTTTGGGGAAGCCGATCGGCTCCCTCACGCAAATGGGAACCATCCGCCTCGGGAAAAGAACTGAGGGCCGGAGCCCTATGATCAATGAATTTATCCCCCTTGCCTCAATGGATGACCTCGTTTTCGGAGGATGGGATATCTTCACGGATAATGCTTATGAAGCCGCTCTCAACGCCGGCGTGCTCAGCAAGGCCGATCTCGACGCCGTTCGCCCGGAATTGGAGGCGATCCAGCCCATGAAGGCCGTCTTCAGCAAGAAGTTTGTCAAGAAGCTCGATGGAACCCATATCAAAAAGGGAGATAACTGGTGGGACCTCGCCGGGCAACTGCGTGAAGATATCCGGAACTTTAAAAGTAAGAATGGTCTCGATAGATTGGTGATGGTCTGGTGTGCTTCAACCGAAATATTCCTGCGCCCAGGGCCGGTTCATCAGACAATTGAGGCCTTCGAGAACGGTCTAAAGAATAATGATCCGGAGATCGCTCCCAGCATGGTCTACGCCTATGCGGCGATAAAGGAAAGGGTTCCTTTTGCCAACGGCGCCCCCAATCTTTCCGCCGACATTCCCGCACTAATGTCACTCGCCAGGGAAATGTGTGTTCCCTTGAGTGGAAAGGATTTCAAGACGGGTCAAACATTAATGAAGACGATCCTCGCTCCGGGATTCAAGGCGCGCCTCATCGGCATTGCCGGCTGGTTCAGCACCAATATCCTGGGCAATCGCGATGGCGAAGTCCTCGATGACCCTGAGAGTTTCAAGACAAAAGAAGAATCGAAGCTTTCTGTTTTGTCATCGATTCTCCAACCTCACCTTTATCCTCAACTCTACAAGGATCTCTATCACAAAGTTCGGATAAATTATTACCCGCCGCGCGGCGATAACAAAGAAGGTTGGGATAATATCGATATCTTTGGTTGGATGGGCTACCCTATGCAGATAAAAATCGACTTTCTGTGCAGGGACTCTATCCTCGCGGCGCCGATCGTTCTCGATCTGGCTATTTTCATGGATCTCGCCCAGAGAACCGGAATGAAGGGCATTCAGGAATGGCTGAGTTTCTATTTCAAGAGCCCCATGCACGCTCCGGAGCTGTATCCAGAGCATGATCTCTTTATCCAGCTCATGAAGCTGAAGAACACACTCCGCCATTTGAGAGGTGAAGAGTTGATTACACATTTGGGATTGGAGTACTACGACTAAACAAACACAAATGACTCACAAGAAAGGGCGGCCCTGAAGGGCCGCCCTTTCTTTCTGGATTGGGATCGATTCGGCTGGATTGATGATTCTTCCTGCACTCTTCTGAGAAATGGATCTATTCAACCGTATTCATGAGTTTTCCCACACCCTCTAATTCAATTTCAATCCTATCCCCGGCCTCGATGAAGAGCGGGGGATCTCTAAAAACGCCGACACCGGCCGGCGTTCCGGTACTGACGACATCTCCCGGCATGAGGGTCATTTGGTGACTGATATAACTTAAGAGCTCGCGAATGCCGAAGATCATGTCGGATGTATTGCCATCCTGACGACATTCTCCGTTCACAAAACAACGAAGAGCAAGCCGTTGAGGATCCCCTATCTCGTCCAAAGTCACAACCCAAGGACCGATCGGTCCAAAGGTGTCAAAACTTTTTCCCCGGAACCACTGCCGGTCACCATATTGGGCCTCCCGTCCGGAGACGTCATTCATTACCGTGATGCCGGCGATATATTCGTAGGCCTTTTCCGGGCGCACTTGACAAGCTCTTTTTTGAAGGATAAATGCCATTTCAGCTTCGACATCGGGCTTGCTCTCGCCGGCGGGGAGCCGAATAGGTTCTCCCTGGCCGATAAGGCATGAGGGAGCTTTGGCAAATAGTAATGGCCGCATCGGAGCCTCTTTTTTCTGTTCTTCGGCGTGATCTCGATAATTGAGCCCGATGGCGATCACCTTTGAGGGAGATGGGACCGGTGGGGCAAGTCTGAGTTTATTCAAGGGGATCGGACCGCTCTTCCACATCTTCCGGTGGTATCGCTCGGAAATGTCCGACAATAGATTCTCTTCCAAGATCTTCTTCCATGAGCACGGCCAATCTTCTTCTTCCTCACAAAGATCTATGATCCCATTACTTTCCTGAAGCAGTACACCAGGCCGGACCTTTCCCCCATGATAGAAACTGAGCCAGCGCATTCCTTTCCCTCCTCCATTGTACCGGCGATTGGCATTCCACTGCCATTTTACACGGCGCTTGTCTTCCAACGTCTGTGCATCCAGAACCATTGCTCGGGAAATCTACGGATCACTCCCTCTAGATGTCTTATGTACAATCTTGTAATTCTGTCCACGTCCTCATCTTCGGAAAGATCGGGATCCGTTTCGATGGGAGGCTCTATCTCGAGAACGAACCTCCCTCCCGGCCGCCGATAGCCATATCCAATAAGAATGCTGGCTCCGGTCCGGCGTGCGAAGAGAATGGGCCCGGTGGCAAACGATGCAGGTCTGCCCAAGAATTCGAAAAAGCGCCCATCATGCCCGGCATCCTGATCGAGTAAAAAAGCCACACATTCATTGGCCCTGAGGTGTTTGTAAATCAATCGAACAGATGGGCCGACCGGAATGATGCCGACGCCGAGACGCCGCCGGTTCTTATTCAGGAATTCATCAACAAGCCGGTTTCTCTGCGATCGAACCAGGAAGTTGATCGGATATCCCCGCAAAGCGAAATATCCGCCCAGATATTCCCAGTTACCGAAATGCGCCGACAGCAGAACTCCACCGCTCCCCCTCTCAAGGGCTACATCAAAAGCCATCTCACCATGAGCTGTTTGACGCTTTAAGATATCCTCTTTTGAAAAACGGTTAAGAAGTCCAACCTCGATCATCGTCATGGCGAAATTTCTGTATGCCGAGCGTGCGACACGAAGAATCCAGGCTTGTTCCCTATCAGGAAAAGCACACCGCAGATTCTCTAATGTGACACCTCGCCTGATTCTGATAATCTCAAAGGCGATGTCACCCCAACGCCGGGCCCACCATAGCGCCACCGCTCTGGGCCCTATAGAAACAGCGCCGATAAAGAGCCGCAGGGCGGCGTACTGCATACGGTGCGCAAACGTTATCTTCTGTGAGGAACCGCGCGGGAAAGCCCCTTTCATGACCGGGTCTCCCAACTCCCGACCTCATCAGCACACTCAAATCCCTGCGGTCCCCTCCGTATGCGTCCATCGAGTTCCAACCGGCTTAGATGCCGACTCAGCTCAGATGGGGAAAGCTCAGGCATTGATAAATAGAGTCGCTCTAAATCGGCGGAACCTTTCTTTTTAATCTCCCCAAGAATCGCTTCCACCGCTGAGAGCCCATCAAGACGATTCGACGGGGCTATGGTTGAGGTGGCATCGTTCATTGGCTCGCGAATAAGGGCGTCGAGGCTTTCCACAATATCCCGGGCATCCGTCACCGGGCGCGCTCCATCGCGAATCAAACGATTGACGCCCTCCGATCCGGAATCCCAGGGATTTCGGGGAATCGCCATGACCTCTTTGCCTTGCTCCAGACCCCATTGGGCCGTGATCAACGCGCCGCTGCGCAATTCCGCCTCGACCACTAAAATAAGATCACTCATGCCAGCCAGTATCCTGTTGCGGCGTGGGAAATGATAGGCCAAGGGAGGCGTCCCATAGGGAAACTCACTGACAATCGCTCCCACCGCCGCAATATCACGCCTCAACTGATAATGCTCACGAGGATAATTGACATCGAGACCCGTCCCGATCACGGCGATCGTAACGCCCTTCGCCTTGAGCGCTCCCTCATGGGCGGCCCGGTCAATCCCCCGAGCGAGGCCGCTCAATATGACGATACCACGGAGAGCCAATTCATAGGCGATCTCCTCAGCTATCCCACGACCTCCAGCTGATGCGGCACGCGTTCCAACAATGGCGACAGAGGGGCGATGCCAATCGGTAAAGGGTCCTTGAATGTACAAGGGTTCGGGTGGGCGGTGGATATATCTCAATCGATTTGGATAATCCGGACTTCCTCGATCAAGCATCTTCCGAGGTATGCTGGTATTTAAATCCATGGGATCCATAAAATCTTCTTGCAGCCGGAGTACTCGATCCGCAAAAGGATCAGTTGTTGTCCTGTTCGTTGGAGTGCGCCGGTTTCTCGAGTGACTTGTTCGCCGCTCGAAGGCCGAAATTCATATTCGTCTCCGGCCCTGTTAAGGGTTCCAATACCGATCGCTTATCAATCTTAAGCGGTTCGGAAGGGATAAGATCGGCCCATACAAGTCCCCAGCGATCATCACGAACCGTCTCTGTGATTTTCTTCTCCTCACCCTTGCTCAGGCGGGCCTCAGGTCCCATCAGTTCCCGCTCTTCCCAAAGCCGTTGAAACCGTCCCACTGCAGCGGCGTCAATCTCCTGAAGTCTTTGTGCAAATTCATGGCGCGCTATAGGACCTCTTGAGTGCACGATCTTTGCGACGGCCAGGGTGAAACCTCGCCGGCAGAAATCGAGCACAGCCTGAAGCCCATCCTCGCTTACTGTTTGGTTTTGATCCCAGCAGGCATTAAGGACAGGAAGGAGAGCCCGCCAATCCCCCATTCGTCCTAGAGCTTTTAGCGTCGCGGCGCGGGAATACCAGAGGCCGTTTTCGAGCATCTCCAAGAGCGCCGGTATGGCTACCGGTCCGGCCAGTACCAGTCGATCCGCTATCTTTTCGCGCAGGGACCATTTTTCTGTAGCCAATGAGGCCACCAGTGGACGGCATTGATCAGCAGATGGTTTGGGCGGCAATTGACGAAGCATCTCTTCACAAGCTTCCGGGGGTAAAGGGTGCGGAAACCGCTTCCTTTCCCTTAATTCATTCCCCGCCTTTCTAGGTATCGAAGTAGGACTTGAATGTTGAATTGGATCAGGCATGAGAAGAACCTTCCTTTTTTAAGCCCGAATGATGCGGCCGTCGCTTATGGATGATCCAGCGCGTCGGCCAGGGTTTCTTATCTGTATATGGATCAAATAATCCCGAGGATTTATCTGGCGTTTGCGGCGCCGGTAGGCGGACGTCCGCCTTTTCAAGAGCTACTTCCTGCTCCATCTTTTCCATCTTTTTAAGACGGGCGGCGATACCCGTTTTGAGCTCCTTCAATCCCTCTCCCGAGACTGAAGATATCCAAAGCAATGGGTCATTGCCGGCCTGCAGGGCACCCAATTGGCGTTTCTGTGGACTCAAGAGATCCGCTTTGGTCATAACAATCCAACGCGGCCGGTTGGCCAGAGCGGGGCTTGCCTCAGCCAATTCATTTTGCAGGACACGAAAATCCTCCGCGGGATCCTCCGAAATTCCCTCAATGAGAATGAGGAGGAGGCGCGTTCGTTCGATGTGACGCAGGAATCGATGGCCCAGACCCTTTCCCGCGTGAGCGCCCTCTATAAGACCGGGCAGGTCTGCCATGACAAAACTTTCAAGTCCGTCTCCGATGGCCACAACACCGAGATGAGGTTCGAGGGTTGTAAAAGGGTAATCCGCGATTTGCGGTCGCGCCTCAGATAGACGGGAAAGCAGCGTTGATTTTCCCGCATTCGGAAGTCCGACCAGCCCCACATCCGCCAGTAGCTTTAACGTTAGGAGGAGTGACCGTTCTTCGCCCGGCGTCCCCATTGTCGCCTTGCGGGGCGTTTGTTGAGTCGATGATTTAAAATGTACGTTCCCTTTTCCACCACGTCCCCCATGACAGACAATCACGCGCCCGCCGGGTTCTGAAAGATCGGCGAGAAGTTCATTTTTCTCTATATCGGTGACAATGGTCCCCAAAGGTACCCGGATAATGACATCCCAGCCTGAAGCGCCGGTCTTTTGATTCCCCTGCCCCGACATTCCCCGCTGACCCCGGAAGGAGGGTGTATGGCGGAAGGAAGCGAGGGTCCGTTGATTCGGGTCGGCGATCAACACGACATCACCCCCATGACCGCCGTCGCCCCCGTCGGGCCCCCCTTTGGGGATATACTTCTCACGCCGGAAGCTCACACAGCCATGGCCGCCGTCACCTGCTCGAACGCGGATATATGTCTCATCGACAAACATTGTTTAATTCTTTTCTTTCTCGCTCTTGGTGCTGATCTTCCCGTCACTCTTCGAGTCACTCTTTGTTTCCACCTTGCTCTCGCTGCTCGTCGTGTCGATTGTCGAATGCGCCTTTTTCTCTGGTTTGCGATAGTCAGTGGCATAGAATCCGGAACCTTTAAAGATGATTCCCGCGCCGGATCCCACTAGCCGGCGAACTTTGTGACGGCATTTGGGGCATCGTTTACGCGGTTCTTCCGTCATTGACTGGAAAAGCTCATAACGATACCCGCAACTCATGCATTCGTATTCATAGGTGGGCAATGAATCATCTCCTTCTAACGATGGGGTGTTTCCCCAACGACACCTAATTAATGAAAATGCAGGGCTCATGCCACGAAATGGGCTATGAATCCTTCCTCTTAATTTTATCGCCAAAGGCAATCCCGTAGTATTCTTGCAGTCTTTTTGCCACATAGGGCGATACCAGACCTGTTAAATCCCCTCCATACCGGGCCACTTCTTTTACCATTGTAGAAGTGATGAAGGAATAACGGGGTTGCGGGGCAAGGAATATCGTTTCCAATTCCGGCGCCAGGCGCTGATTCATGGACGCAATCTGAAACTCGTACTCGAAATCTGAAAGGACCCGAAGACCCCTTATAATGATGGTTATCCCCTTTTTCCGGGCGAATTCCACCTGGAGTTCCCGGAAAACCTCGATCTGGATCTGGTTTTTAATCCCATCCGGGAGGCTGTGGCGAATCATATCAATGCGGGATTTGGCATCAAAGATCGGATTTTTGCGATGCTGATCGGCAACGGCGATGACAAGCTCATCAAAGACCCGTAATCCCCGCTCCATGATATTGATATGTCCCAATGTGACGGGATCAAAAGTCCCGGGAAAGAGACCACGCTTAGCCATCCCCAATATCTCCCCTTATAAAGATCTCCAACCGCGTGTCGCCATAGACCCTCCCAAGCCTCTCAACCCATAACGATTCCGGCCCTTCGATGAGTCGGTCAAACCTCGCTTCAAGCACGAAACAGCCCGCGGGAATTAGAATCCGTCCGAGCTGTCTCCAATCCTCCGGCTTGGGCCAGATCAGGTCATAGGGTGGGTCGGCGAGAATCAGGCCTTTGGATCTATCGGCAATCGACGGCAAAGCCCGATCTGTCGATTGTATCAGAATCCGACCGGTTTTCTGAAGTCCACAATTCTCCAGGTTTTCCTTTAGAATTCTCGCCATCGGGCGATGATATTCCACAAATGTCGCTGATAAGGCGCCCCGGCTCAATGCCTCAATCCCCAGAGCTCCCGTCCCGGCAAAGAGGTCTAAAATATGGGCCCCGGCCACCCTATCACCCAACATGGAGAAGAGGGCCTCGCGGGTCCTTCCCAAACTGGGTCGGCATTGAATCCCGCGCACCGTCTTGAGCCTTCGTCCTCGGAGTGTCCCCCCCATGACATGAATCACTTCCGGCCCTCCCATCCCACGATGAGATCGCGGAGATCTGAGACAATCTCCTCCGGGGTCTGATCGTCCGTCGTGAGAGTCAGGTCGGCCTGGCTGTAATGAGCTTCCCGTTCGGCCAACAGCTGATGAATCATCTTTCTCAGGTTTCCGGCCTCAAGCAGTGGACGTTCCGGTCTTCCCGTGTCGGAGAGCCGCTGGTAAAGAGTTTCTTCGGAAACCTTTAGCCAGACACTAAAGCATCTCTCCTGCAAAATCCGGCGATTCCCTTCTCTCAGAATGAGCCCCCCCCCACAACTGATGATGGAGCCCCTTGCCCCGCTCACCTCGTGAAAGACCTCACCCTCAAGCTCTCTGAATCCCCCCTCACCCTGAAGCCGGAAGATCTCCTTGATGGTCCTACCCGCTCGGTGCTCGATCATGAGATCCAGATCAAAATAAGGGGCGCCGATTTGATGCGCTAATAATCGACCAACATGGCTTTTCCCAGCCCCCATCATGCCAATTAGCGCCAGATTGGGTCTGGGCCATAAGATTCCGCGGTGAGAGGTCATTCGGTTATTTTTTTGACGATTCCGGCGGGTCTTCCGTCGGGTCTTCCGTCGGGTCTTCCGTCGGGTCTTCCGTCGGGCCTTCCGTCAGCCCATCCGGCGGCCTTTCTGCCGGCTCCTCCAGAAGGTCTTCTGCCGGCTCATCAATGGGATGAGGCGTCGCGGATCGGGTCGGGCTCACTTCGGGGGGGAATTCCGCCGTTGAAACGCCTTTCTCAGCTACCGCAGCTTTGTCTGGCGCGGCCGGGAGACTTTGAGATCGCGGGCGCAAGTCTGTTTGTTGTTCCTCCGTAATGTTGACCTCCCGCTGCACCTCATTCAAGGCTTTGCGGAAATCCCTCATCCCATTGCCGATAGTGCGAGCCACCTCGGGGAGCCGGCGCCCACCGAACAACAGGAGCGTGACCAGGAAGATGACCAGCAGCTCTTGCATTCCGAGATTGAACATGCGATCCCCCAGTGTCTCGTGCCGTCCTAGGTGAGTCTAGTTCAGAGTCGGCATCTCCTTCAACAGAACTTCCACTGAAGAGATCGGCGGCTCGCCTGGAAGGATTCGAAAGATCGGGATTCGCTTTGGTGAAGATCCTCTCCATGAATATCAGGATCAGTCCTGAAGATTTCCTCACAACTGGGTCAAATGCCCCAATCCCCGCGCCCATTTAATTCGCGACATTTCGGAGATCCGCGTCCTGCAATCGCCGACATGCAGACTGCATGCATGAGAGTTTTTGTTGATGAGACGGCCTGAGGGAATAATTCCTCAACTTGTTGTTATTCATGCCGATACGTAAATCATAAATCCTATTTCTTAAGGACGAGAAGGGCACGACTCCTGCAGTAACCCGTACGGGGAAGTAGTAGGAAATTTGATTTAGTGACAGGAGAACCGACGCCATGACAATCCCGATCCACCAAAGATGGCCGAAATTTTTAGTGGACAGGTCCAGGAGGGCTTTACGGTTTCTGAAGTCAACAGGAGGCCGGCAAGAGGGTTTCACCCTTGTTGAATTGATGGTCAGTCTCCTGATTCTTTCCATCAGTATCATGGGGGTTGCAAGGCTCTTTATCTTTTCGAACCAACACTCCCTCTCGGGAAACAAGGAACTCGTGGCGGCCTCGCTGATCCAAGAGATCAGAGAGAAGATCCTCAGCGAAACTTTCGATGACATTCCCTCCATCTTTGACGGTGTTGATACAAATTACGATGAAAATATACCCGTACCGTGCCAGGCCTGGGCGGCGCATTTGGCTGCACAATTAGGCCAAGATGGGCGCGGTCGGATTGAGATTCTTGAACCCGGCGAGGAAGCCGCAATTCTCGACAGAATGGTAGGTGTCGTCATTACCATCAGCTGGCCGGAAAGGGGTGAAACAAATGACTTGGTTATGCGTTTCGCCCTCAGCAAAGTCGGTCAATAAGCCTAAGGAGAATCCTGTGCCCTCCTCGAAAAGGAATAATCGGTTTGAATCACAGCGGGGTTCCGCCCTGGTGTTGACACTTTTGATCCTTGGATCACTGGCGCTGTTGGGTACCTCGTTGGTCCTTTCTGCAGTTGAAGACCGGACGGTAACCCGGTATAGCCGCCATAGCATGGAGGCCTTGGGCGTCGCAGAAACGGGGATCGCATACGGAAAGCACCATATTCAGGACCTCACAGCGCCGATGGAAGACGCAGACGAAGATGGCCGACCAGATTTTACTCTATCCGACAGTCTTACCTGGGGAGGCGGAGCCTATTATCTTGTGGCTGAGGCCACTGATGTCAAGGGCTTGGGAATTTCAGCCTATCGATCAAACGGCTTCACCCTTATCGCCGAGGGTGATTTTGCCGGGGCGATCCGCAGGGTAAAAACTCAAATGGTTCATGACTCGTTCCTGAAATATGCTCGTTTTGTCGCTGCAACAGGAACAAGTTACTCCTGCGGTGCCATCCTCACGGGGGCCGTCCATGTCGGAGCCGATCTAGGGGTCTCCTGCGGTTGCTCATCGGGTGATGAAGTGACATTCCTGGAAGAGGTCACCGCGGTGGGAGATATTCCAAATGCAGGCTGCGCCATCTTCATGCGCGGTTATATTACAGATGCCGATCCAATAGACTTGGACAATTCGGTCGACTTCACCGAGATCGCACAAAGGGCGAAAGGCGTCGCTGCAGATAATGCCTGTGAAGGAGTCGGTATGGTTGGCATTTATATCAGCCTGCCTTCAACCGATCCCCTCGGATTAGGTTCAATGGCGAAAACACTCAATCTCAGCCTTTTTGATTTCTTTGACACAACGACACAGCCTCCCGACACCCTCGTTCGCTATAACGGCAACCTTGTAATGAATACGGTCACAGGCTCTCCATTAAAGAATTCCGACTTCAACGGAATCGTGTTCTTCCAAGGTGATGGAAGAGTCAAAGGCAGGGCGGACGGAATCACGAGCCATAATCTTACCATATTCGCCAGCGATGACATGTTCGTTATGAATAATCTCACGACTGGACACACCGGATTTGATCCTTTCACAAGAGTGGCGAACGGCACCGGTAATCCCGTTAATCTCGGATTGGTTGCAAACGACTACATATATATAGACGATGACACTCCCAGAGTCTTGGACATAGATGCCGCCCTGATGGCCGTTCACAATAATTGGTGTATCCTAGACGACGAATTTGGAGGTTCCGGCAGCATCTCTTCCCACCCCTCCGCGGCCCCCGGCCCATTGGATCTCGACCGCGATGGAATATATGGTGAAGCCCCGGTAAATAATGATCCCAGGCCCGGTGAGGGTTGGAATGAGTTCACCATCACTTCAAATACATGGGTGTTGAATATTAATGGTCCAATCATTACCTATAACGGCGGCAATGCCTGGCCATGGAATGATTCGAGTGTTTTGGCCAGCGCCTCCGGTCCAACCCGCCGGTACAACTATGATCTCGATATCACCGAATTCCCGCCGCCCTGCTTCCCGGTACCTTTGAATCTTTGGAAGGATGTCAGCTGGACCGAAATCTTTGAAACAGATTCTACCTTGACCTCATATATGCCAAATTAGGAAGGAATCATGTTTAAGATTCACAGAAAACTAACAGGGTTGTCCCGAGGCTTCACGCTGGTGGAGACGATGGTGGTTCTGCTGATCATGGCCGTAGTTCTTGGCACGGCTTTGCCGAATTTCGTCGATCACCAGAGAAGAAACAAGGTAGAAACAAGCGCTGAAAATCTGGCCGCCCGATTAAAACTGGCGCGACAAAAGGCGATCGCCCGCCGCACCAAGTATCGCCTCACCTTGAATACTGTATCCGGCACCTACCAATTGGATCGCCGTGAGACGGGTGGCGCCTGGGTCGCTGATCCGCCGGAAGTCTTCATACTTCCTGACGGCATACAGATGGAAGCTGAACTTGGAGCCGAGGCATCTAATTTAGATATAATTTTGGGGCCACAGGGTACTGTCGATTCCATTGATGTCCCCGCCACCATCCATTTCATTTCAGAAGATGACACCCTCACCGTCTCTGTGGTCCGCACGGGCCGGATCCGGGTCATTCGAGGCTCGTGAGATTGGAAAGGATGAGATTCATGCGAACCCCTTTGAAAGCCTCATCACGCGGGTTCACCGTTGTTGAACTCCTGGTGGCCGTTGTCATTCTAGCAATCGTCGCAACCGGTCTATACGGTGTCTTGTATAGAACCCGGGACTCCTACGATCTTCAACGGGATATCGTTGAGATGCGGGATAATACCCGCATTGCGCTGCAAACCGTCTCGGATGATTTCCGCCATGTAAGCTATGGAAAAGATCCAACGCAACCATCGATTCATTACGCGGGACCGGATTCTGTTACCTTCATTGCGGACATAGACAACACCATAACCGGCGCCGAGCTGATCAGCTATTTTCTCGGATCCGATGGCGATCCCGACACGCCCAACCCGAACGATACCGTTTTGATGAAAACAATCGCTGATTCAGGCGGCGTCGCAATATACTCGGCCCCGCAGGCATATGGGCTCGCAATGGATGGAATACAATTCCGATATTTTAACGGCCAGGGAGTCGAATTGGCCAATCCTGTTCCTTCACCGGAACAGATTGGTGAGATTGAGATTCTGGTCAAGGGCATGACAAAAAGGCCGCAGGGTGAGCAATACCAGGAAATGACGCTATCGACCACGATTTACCCACGGAATCTCCCCCTCTCACCAGCGCGTTCAAGACCCAGTACACCCGCCTGTGGACCGTTTAATTATCCTGATTGTCAAAGCGTGACCCAGGTCTGGACGACACCCACCACGAACACAGATGGCACAGAGCTCGCTTTCAACGACATCAGCCATTTCAATGTCTATGTCGGCACAGATCCTGACGATTTACCCTTGCATTCCCGGTTAGCGAGAACTTTTAACCAATGGACAGTATCAGGTCTTGATCCGTCCGAAAGCAATTATATTTCTGTCACATGTGTCAGCCGGTCTGGTGTTGAAAGCTACCCCTGTTTGGAACTGGCGGCGCTCGGCAGTGCTCTGGAACCACAAATCCCACAGAACGTCACTGTCACATTTCCGGTGGGACTTAATGGTGTCCGTCTGTTTTGGGATCAGGTCACTGAATTCCAAAGCGGCGGCCAAATCACAACTCCTGTCAAATATTTTGTTTACCGTGATGTTGTTGATAATTTTGAACCGGATATCGGCAATCTGCTTGCTTCCATCGAAGTCATTACTCAATACGACGACACAACAATGGTGGATTGCCAGCAATATTTCTTTAGAGTGAGCGCTGAAGGCTGTGGGAATGAAGGAGAGGCTTCTTCGACCAACTCCGCCAGTATCCCCTCTCCTCCGACCTGCCCCAGCTTCCTATCAGGGAACATTACTGAGACACCGGGGATGGTCCAACTCAATTGGGGCATTCCGACCACACGAATGGATGGGAGCCCTCTCTCGCCGAGTGAAATCGGAGGATACTACGTTGTCTACGATTCCATTCCGGGTGGATACACATTCACGCAAGATGTTCCCGATGGTGAAACCAACAACACAGCCATTTCCGGTTTGGAGCTTTGCAAAGACTATTATTTCAACATCAGAGCCTATGATCTTTGCCCTGCTCTTGGCGATATCTGCATGTATAATGAGATCCATCTTCACACTGCGCAGCCGTGCGATCCAGTCATTCCTGAAACACCCGGGAATCTTTCCCTCATTCCTCTCGATGATCGCTTGAATCTCGCATGGGACGCCAATCATACTGATTGTGACCTTTATGGTTATCGAGTCTACTACGGCGTGACGCCGGGTGGACCCTACAATGGGGTTGGCGCCACTGAAGGGGATTCTCCTATCGAGCTGACTTTTGAAGAAGTAACTGTTGCTGATCAGTGTATCTTTACAATTAATGGACTCTCGGAATGTCAAGGATACAATGTCGTCGTCACCGCAATTGACAAATGTGATCCTGGAAATGAAAGTCCACCCTCGGCGGAGGCCAGCGGAGAGACTGATTGTACGCCATGCATGCTTGAAGCCGGCTGCACTACATGGCAGGCTTCAGCATCAAACTATACCAGGGTCAATTTGGAAATTTATACACTGCAGTCTTCCTCAGAAACACTGAGCGAAATTACACCCCAATGGACAATGGGCCATCTCATCCGGCAGATTTATACAGGCAGACCCCTGCAGAAGATCTGGGATCAGGACGGTTCCGCTGGCGAAAATGGAAATATCGGACCGCAACCTGCAGGCGTCGCTCTGGATGTCGACGATATCGACATTGAGGGATGGACGGACGCCGCCGACGGCGAGCCTTTAACACTCGTCTTTGATGGCGATATGCGCGGAGATGAACTCCAGCTTGAATTCCGATCACTCGGGAGCCTCTGTTCCTCGTCAAACACAATTAGTCAGGGATGCTTATTTGAAAATCTTGATGACGGGCAGGCAAATGGATGGTCTTTTAATTCCGGCAGCTGGAATGTCATTAATGGAGAACTGTATCAGGGTAATAGCTCTGTTACGGCATTAGCGTATGACACCAATAGCTGGGTGAGTGATTTTGTTTATTCAACAAAACTCAAAGTCGTTTATAGTCAAACACCCTATTTAATTTTCAGAATGCAAAACACAAGCAATTACTACCTTGTGGGCTTGAAAACGTATGACAATACCATCCGTATCGGACGGATTGTCAATGGCGGCTGGACCCAGCTGGCATCCACGAATGTCGGGCTCAATAACAATACTTGGTACAATGTGACGGTAAGGGTTGATGGATCTCAAATTGACGTTTATCTCGACTGCAACCATGTACTGTCTGATAATGTTTCTTCAATGTGGCCTTCCGGCTACTTGGGGTTGAGAACTTTTCAGACCAGGGCCTATTTCGATGATCTACAGGCCACGGTCTTGAATGTCTCGGGGCCGTAATGTTTTCCCCTAAAATCTGGGGGTTGTTATTTGTTTGCGTGGCTTTTTATACCCAGGTCCCGGCAACCGGATCCGAAATCACCTCCACTGAATTGATACTCATCGCCTCGGCGGAAAGCCGGGGCGAAATCGATCCTTGTGATTGTCCCGTGCAGCCCTTGGGCGGCCTGCCCCGTCGAGCTTCTCTTCTGCGAGAGGTCAGGGACTCGGGTCATCCCGCCGTTCTCATTGAATTAGGTGAGGTGTTTCCTCCGGCATATCAGATGAGTAATTCATTTACCTGGGCGGCGGCCCTCGGAACGGCCTATGGTTTCATGGGATACAATCTCGTCGTGTTTGGCGATGAAGACCTGGCTCTCGGAAAGGCGGTCCTTGATCGCTTTCAAGCGGCCTTTGTCGCAGAGAATCCCTACGGCAAAGTGGCGGTTCCCCCCAAAGGTGGGGCGGGATACTCCTGGATTCGATTCGACGCCCCAACTCGGGATCAACAGGACCTATCCCTATCCTTCCTCGTTGTCTGGCCCCCAGTGAATCCATCGGAGATTGCTGTATTATTGGACAGATACCATGAACAAGCAGATATGAAAATCGCTGTCATTCACGGAAATCTGGTTGCGGCAAAGGGCCTTTTGGCGGATTCAACATTCTTTGATCATATTGTTGTCGGGGATGGATCCAAGTTCGACGAAGTAAGGCGAATCAACCGAACAAGCGTCTCCGGCCCGGGTATCCGTGGCCGGACTTTATCCTTTGCACGCCTCATATATGGAAGTAAAAACGATTGGATTGTTGCCGGTTATCGATTGGTGCCTGTCACTCCGGATTATATGGATGATGTTGTTATCTCCGAAGTTATTCATGAATTGCATTAGCTTGTGCTTCGAAGATTGCATTTGGCGTGTTTCCTGCACACCTAGCAGGGTATGTCGAAATGTCGAACCTATTTCAAGCCGCCGCACTGTCCCAATCCGCATTGCCGGTATCACAAGAAACCGGAGGGGTGGAGCTATAAAA
>JAHJDP010000093.1 GCA_018831195.1 Candidatus Eisenbacteria bacterium
TGAGATCATGACAGTGGGTGCAGTCGGTCGAGAATCCGGCCGCCGTATGATCGGGGTCGGATGCTTCCGCATAGTCGGTTTCATGGCAGGTATAACATTCAGTGGGCGTTCCCGCGTAGACGCCGCCCCCATGGCACTGAGCGCAGGACGCCGCGGCATGTCCGCCGGAGAGATCAAAGAAGGCGTGATTGAATTCTCCGTTTTCCCAGTTTGTGGGGTCATGGCAGATGCGACAATCAGTAGGGAAGCCTGCCTCAGCGTGATCCGGTTCTTCCGTATTTTCATAATCCGTATGATGGCAGGCAATGCAGGTGTTCGATATCCCTTCATAAACGCCATTCAGATGGCACTCGGCGCAGGTCGGGGAGGCATGGCCGCCGGAGAGATCGAAGAAGGAATGATCGAAGGCGCCGTTGTCCCATCTGCTGAGATCATGACAGTGGGTGCAGTCGGTTGAGAATCCGGCCGCCGCATGATCGGGATCGGATGTTTCTTCGTAGTCGGCCTCATGGCAGGTATAACATTCAGTGGGCGTTCCCTCGTAGAGGCCGCCCCCATGACACTGAGCGCAGGACGCCGCGGCATGGCCGCCGGAGAGATCGAAAAAGGAATGGTCGAAGGCGCCGTTGTCCCATCGGGTCGGGTCGTGACAAATTGTACAATGGGTGGGAAATCCGGCGGCCGCGTGATCGGGGTCGGATGTTCCTTCGTAGTCGGCCTGATGGCAGGCATAGCATTCATCCGGCATACCCTCATAAATTCCAGCGGAATGACACTGAGCGCAGGTGGGGGCGGCATGTCCCCCTGATAGATCAAAGAAGGAGTGATCAAATACGGCGCTCGCCCACTCCGATGGAGTATGACATTCCGAGCAATCGTGAGGAAATCCGGCCTTGCCGTGATCCGGATCGCCTGTGGCGTCGTACTCAGCAAGATGGCAGGCCTCACAGTCGACAGGTGTCAGCACATAATTGAGTTCTTCGCCGCCGGGGCTGCCGTGACAGGCGTCACAGGCTACGGTTGTATGAGCTCCGGTCAGAGGAAAACGCGTCTCGCGATGAGCGCGCGCGAAGGTGGACGGATCCTGGAATCCCCGTGACGAGTGGCATAGGGCGCAAGCGGTACCGAATTCGCCTCGATGAACATCCTGATGACAGCTGACGCAGGCCAGGTCGCCCTGGAAAAGATCCTTCGATGAATGGCAGGTGGCGCACTCCAGGTCTGCATGGGCTCCCTCAAGAGCAAAACCAGTGGCCTCGGCATGATCGAACCGGGCAACGGGATGAAAACGATCGGCGCCGTGACATTGAGAGCAATCGGATGAGAAACGCCCGCCATGTTGATCCTCATGGCAGTCTGAACAGCTTGCATGCGTTTTGGCAAAAAGAAGCGACGGGGGCGGGTCACTCTCATTATGGAGGGTCGTGGCCAGCCGGGGCAGCCGCAGTTCGGTATGGCAGTCAAAGCATGGCAAGGCCTGGTGGGCGCCAACAAGCGGGAAAGGGAAGGTCGCATGCAGCATGGCATCAATCCGGGCCGGCCGGAAAGCTGTGAAGCTGTGGCAGATTGTACAATCCTTCTTATCCAACGGCGTATTAAACCGATCACCGTGAGGATTGATATGACAATTAACGCAGGTGGTCTCCAAACCGAGGAATGTTTCACCCGCCTCAACCGTCGGCCGGAGCTTCATCACGGGTGAACGCCTGAAATTATCCCGATGGCATGCCGTGCATTCCAGCTCAGAATGCCTGCCTTGAAATTCCCACCCGGTGTCGGAATGATCAAAGGCGCCAGGGTCAACAAAATCAGGATCAATAAGGAGCGCATCACGGCCCTCATGCTCGGTATGGCAGGCCGCACACCCTTCGGAGTATTCGGCGTGGAATCCCCGTTCCGCCTTGATCAGATGGTCTATGCCCTGATGACAAGCGAGGCAGGCCTGTTCGATGGAAGCGCCTTCGCTATGGCAGTTCCTGCAATCAAGATGGGCATGGGTGGCGGAGATCAAGCCAGGAGAAATCTCATCTTCGGCATGACAGGCCGTGCAACGATTTTCGAGTCCGAGGAAAGAGCCATCGGGTGATGATCCCGGTTCCATATTCAAAACGGGAGAGACTTGGTGCTGATCTTGATGGCAATCGGAACACGACAGATCGGCATGCGTTTCGCCGAGCGGCCATCCTGTATCGTTGTGATCAAAGCCCTTTGGGTCGACAAGATCGGGATCGATCAAGCGAGCATCTGGGCCTTCATGCTCGACATGGCACCCACCACACCCTTCGGAGTATTCGGCGTGAAATCCCCGTTGTTGGGCGATGAGCCAGGCGATGCCATCGTGGCATGTTAAACAGGATTCATCCTGCGAAGCCTCATCATCACTGGGATTATTGCCGTGGCAAATATCACAGCTTCCCGAATCATCCAGGAATTCGTGGGTTGAAGAGAGGGGGCCGGGAGACTGGGTGAATGCGCCGGCGGCGATCAAGAGAAGGAGAAGGGCAATGGCGCTCGAAATGAATGTCTTGGACCGGACGCAATGAGGCATCAACGCGAGATCCCCTCCATCTCTCCCCAATGAGGATATCAGTTCGTCTTTGGACTCGACCGCGAAATTAAACAGCACTCCAATATTATGATTTCCACCGGATAAATGCTAGAGGTTTGGGCTCTTCAAAATTCCTTGAAGCTGCCGATAACCTGATCCGGGAGCCATGGAGGAAGATCGATGCGTGTGCGAATCCATTCGGAATTCTGCGGATTTCTTATGCTGGTTCTTGCAATTTGCGGCCTCCATTTCTCTGCGGCCCGGGCTGAGAGCTATGACGTCGGACCTGGTTTCGCGTATGAAAATATCGGGGATGTCGCGTGGGAAACCCTGGATCCTGGAGACAGCGTCCGGATCCATTATCGCGAAACGCATTACCACGAAAAGTGGGGTGATCTGCCGCCAAGGGACTTCAGAAGCTCCTATTGTGGTTCAAGGCATCCCTTCCCCGGGCGGCGATTTGCCCGTGATCAATGGCATGGACGCCACCACAAGATCGGAACTGAACTTCTGGAATGAGGAACGCGGCGTTCTCAAGATCGGCGGCGCGAATCAGCCACCCGATACAACACCCGCCTATATCATTATCGAAAATCTGGAAATCCGTAGCGGCCGGCCGCCGTTCTCCTTCTCCGGCCGCTACGGGCTCACGAGCTATGTGAATAACTGTGCGGCGATTTATATTGAAAAGGGTGAGCACGTCCAGATCCGCAATTGTACATTATGGGACTGCGGCAACGGCCTTTTCTGTGGACATCTCATGACGGACCTCGTTGTCGAGGGTAATACGGTCTATGGCAACGGGATTGAGGGCTCAATATATGAGCACAACAATTACACCGAGGCTTTTGGGGTTCTCTTTCAATTCAATCATTTCGGGCCGCTGCGAACAAATTGCCTCGGGAATAATTTAAAAGACAGATCGGCGGGCTGCGTCATTCGCTACAACTGGATAGAGAGCGGAAACCGCCAGCTCGATTTGGTTGACAGCGATTACGCCTCTTTTTATGACGATCCGAGTTACCGCCAAACCTATGTCTATGGGAATATCCTGATCGAGCCGGATGGCGCGGGCAACAGCCAGATCCTGCATTATGGCGGTGATTCGGGCGCCACCGAACGCTACCGTAAAGGGACACTGTACCTGCACAATAATACAATTGTATCAACGCGCAGCGGAAATACGACGCTCGCTCGCCTTTCGACAAACGATGAAAGATGTGATGCCCGCAACAACATCATCTATGTCGAAGCCGCCGGTTATTATCTGGCTATGCTGGCCGAAAGCGGCGGGTTGCTGGAACTGCGGGGCAATTGGATCAAACCGGGATGGGTCCTTTGCCACGGTTCGACGCCTGGAGAAGTTGTGGATTATGGGAATGTCGAAGGCCAGGATCCCGGATTCATTGACTTCGCCGAGCAGTCCTTCGAGCTGCGGGATGGATCTGATGCCATCGACGCCGGGGTTGATCTCGCGGCAGAGATCGAGACGGATCACAGGCCCGTGATGGAGTATGTGAAACACGCTCTGTCCCGGCCGCGGCATGATGATTCGATTCTCGATATCGGCGCCTATGAGTTTGCTTCCGATAGCAGTGTGGATGGCACCGGAGGGCTCATGGGGCTGGATCCCATCAAGGCCTATCCAAACCCCTTCAGCAACCGGCTGACGATCGAGGGATCGGCGACGTCACCCCTCGTGATGGTCGGTGTGGATGGGCGGATCGTATGGGAATCCGGCGGATATCATGCGGGCGCGGGAGAGGGGAACGCGGAATCCATGAATTGGGATTGGAACCCTCCAGCGGATCTGCGGGCCGGGATCTACTACCTTGGGATTCGGGGTTCCTCGCCGCGTGCCGGTCGGAAGGTGATCTATATCCCCGACCGCTAAGCAGGAACGGCAGGACCTGGATATCGCCTAAATAAATACAAATATGGAAAGTATCAGTAAGTATTACTTGACAAATAAGTATATTATATTCATTATCTCAACATAACTTGACTGATGGCACTGTCCAGGAGGTTCTATATGTCGAAATACCAAAGCATTATCCTGGTTCTGGTCCTGTTCCTTGTATCGCTTCCCGTGGCCGTAGCCATGGCCATCGTACATGAGGTCCAGGTCGCGAACTTCGCATTCAGCCCGGCTGACCTTACGATCGCCGATGGCGACACGGTCAGATGGAGTTGGGTAAGTGGAACCCACACAACGACATCCGGAGATCCAACAAGCTGTACACCGGATGGACTCTGGAATGCACCCCTTTCTGTATCGAATACATTCTTTGAGTTTGATTTCACCGGAATGGGAGGGACGGCCTCGACCTACTTTTGCATGCCCCATTGCCTCGGCGGGATGAGGGGGTCTGTGACGGTCCAGGATGTGGCGGGAGTTTCGGGACATGGAGGTCCCGGGAATTTTGCCGGTCTTTCAGAGCTTCATGCCTCACCCAATCCCTTCAATCCGGACACGGTCGTGCGATTTATCCTGGCTCAGGCCGATCATGTCCAACTGCGGGTCTTTGACGCAACCGGACGCCAAATCGTTTTGCTTGCCGATGAGACAATGCAACCCGGCTCTTACAACATTCCATGGGATGGACGTTCGGCCCAGGGACGGAAGGTTCCCAGCGGGATCTATTACATCAGTGGTAAAACCTCCAAAGGACGCTCCATAGCACCGATGGCCCTCATTCGGTAAGTGAAAAGGGGATCGGCCTTCCCTCCGATCCCCAAGAAGGTGCGCCTTCCGGCCAAGATCGACTGGGGGGCGTTTCTTTTTACCCGGCAAATTCTTGCCAATACCGGACTTTATTCCTAGAATCAGGATTGCCCTCATAAAGCCGGGGTGGCGGAATGGCAGACGCGGCGGACTTAAAATCCGCTTGAGTAATCCTCAGTGGGGGTTCGAGTCCCCCCCTCGGCACATGGATCCATCGTTGCTGATCGTTTCCTATCAACGGATGAGCAGCATTTTGTTTGTTGACGTGAAGTCGCCGGCTTCGAGATTGATAAAATAAATACCGCTGGTGACAGGATGTCCATAATCATCCGTGGCATTCCAGCGCACCGTGCGAGATCCCGGCCCCTGTCGCTCATCGGTCAAAGTGGCGACTTTCTGCCCCCGGATGTTATAGATTCCCAGTCGTACCTGCGAAATGGCGGGTAGATCATATTTGATAAATGTCTGGGCCGCGAAGGGGTTGGGGTGGTTCTGGTGGAGATGGAACAGAACGGGCGAAAACTCGCCGTCTTCAACCCCTGAAGAGCCGGAAACATGGATGACTACAGGAATTTCAAGATAACCTTCATCCGAATCATTATTGGTAATTTGAAGTGTTGAGTAATCCGTTGTCGCAACACCGCCCGATGTGTATGTGATGGAGACAATATCATAAGATTCAGGAGCCAAATTCAATTCGGTTGTATCCAAACCAAAGTCACTGTTTGTTGATGTCATGGCTGTGACCACCAACGCATTGTTACCGGTGTTGATAACGGCAAACGAAAACTGAGTCTCCGTGTCGAGTGCAATCGTTCCCATATCAATCGCCGAGGGCGCCACGGCGATTTCCGGATTTAATGCCATCGTTCCCGATCCCCAAAAGGCGCAGATTCGATCGACCAATTCGGGATGATCAATATACGGATTGCGATTGTGCTGCAGGTCATAGATATCCTCATTCCTCTGCAACTCGCGGCTGTCCACCGGATCGGACAGGTGCCAGATGCGGAGAATCTCCTCGAGTTTCTCCGGATCCTCATAAGAATCGCAGGCTTCAATCTGGGCCGGCGTATAGCGTGTTGTGTAATAGAAATGCGTCCGCGCGACATTCCCCTTATGACTATCCCGCGGTTCGAATACGACTTGCCCTTCAGAATCGGTGCCCCGCTTCGATCCACCGACACTCCAAGTCGGAGTCACAACGATGCCGAAATCATAATTGTCCCGGATACTGTTCGCCGTGACATCCGTCGGATAAAGATGGAAAATATCGGACCTCATCGGCTCGTTTTCACAAAAGAAACTTTGCGGCCAAGTATGTTCACAATTGAAGCTGTTCTCGTTGGCTCCCGTTCGCGTATTGAAGCAGGCGATCCTGCCGGTATAGACGCATTCCACACAACCCAAGGTGGGGCACTCACTACATGTGTCGTCATTGTCAATGTGGCCGTACATATGATCCCGTGCCGCCGTATAGCCGAGCGAGGTATGGTTATCAATAATGTCACGCAAGGCGAGTTTCAAATCCTCGCACCAGAGATTTTGCGTTCCATCGTAGTATGAATCTGGATAGTGGGCTTCAGCCGTCACATGGGCGATCAGTGGATCTAATCCGTCACTTAATTCGACGCGCAGAAAGTCTTCGTAATCAATATTGTGCAGGGGGTCACAGTAAATATTAAAAACCAGCTCGCCATTGGCGGGAATCAATGACCCCTGGAGGTCGGTATAGAAGGCATCCTCTTCGAAGATTCCGGTGGCGAGAATCGGCACCGAGAGCATGTTGCTGAGCGTGATGGGGATTGAAGAGGCGCTGCCCGTTAAAATGATACCAAAATCGGGATTTGCGTCGGAAAGCAAAGCCCCGGGTTCGCGACCCGATCCGCCCATTACCGATCCGGCGGAAAGAGATATCAGCAGCAGGACCGCCAGGACACAACGTCTCGCGATGACTTTTCTCAACGGACAACCCCCTCAAATGAAAACGAGCATGGCCAATGTCGCGGAATTCATGGATTCCACGACATTGGGACAGAACGCATTACGGGCGCATTTGGGGGATCGGGAATCCCATATCCTCTTGCGTTCTTTACAATTAAATTATATCACAAGGAGGGTGATCCGGCAACCATGGCAGGGTATTCTGAACCTGTTGAAAACAAGCTCATGAAGGCGGATGAAACACCCTGGGGCCCTGGAAGATAGCCAATGAAACCCAAGAGCGGGAAAAGCCACATTCTTTTCATGATGTTGTGGATGGCTCTCCTGCTGACGCCTTCCTGGGGCGCTGATGATCCGGGAATGGTTTTCACTGAGATCATGTATCATCCGCCTGATGATGGAGAAAAACTCGAGTATATCGAGATACAGAACCTCGCATCAGACCGCCGCGATCTATCCCGCTGGCAAATCCAGGGGGGGATACAATATCAGTTCCCGGAGGGCACCGTCATTCCAGGGCATGGATTTCTTGTGATTTGCCGGGATGTAGAGACGTTTCGCCGGGTTTATGAATGTGAGGCGTCCTTCATCGGCGGATTCAAGGGTCGATTAAACAACAGCGGAGAAATGATTATTCTGTCAACGCCGGATGGCGCACCGGTTGATAGTGTTTTCTATTCAGATCAATCTCCCTGGCCGATGGCGCCCGATGGATACGGATCTTCGCTGGAACGTATTTCCGTGAAGGATCCGGCATGCTCGCCGTACAACTGGCGTTCTTCGGAGACATCATGGGATGTGATCAAGCCCTCCGGTACACCTGGGTTGCCGAGTAAAAATTCAACCCGGTTTCTTCCTCCGATTATCTCAGACATTAAATGGACTCCGGAGAGTCCCAAAATCGGAGAATCGATCCACGTTGAGGCGAATGTTTCCTTCAGAGAAAAACTGCAGAGTGTGGAGCTTCTCTATCGGATTTGCACTCCGGGATCAATAGGCGAGGAGATGGCGATTTCAATGAGAAGCGCCTCAGCCGGCGATGTGGAATCGGTCCATCAAGGCGATATTCCCGGACAAGGAAAGGAGACTCTCATCCGTTTTCGAGTCCGCGCCGTTGTCAGCAAGGATGAGATGCGCATCGAACCCGATCCTACGGATCTTCGCCCATACCTTTCCTGCTATGTGGTTGGTGATACGGTGAGAACGGATATTCCCCGCGGTTTTTTGATGCATCTGGATGACGTCGATTTCAGAAGAGGACAAGAAAAGAGAAAGACTCGGATTTGGAGCCGGGAACAAGCTTATCGGCATGCCCTTGGAGTCTGTTCGAGCGATGGTGTGGATCTGGAAGGCACCTGGATGCTCCTTTGCTTCACTGAAGATCTCTCTCCGGATATATACGACAAGGCCATGAATCTCTTTGCGGAGATGTTCGCCCGGCGTGAGAAGGCTCTGGATCAAATCATACAGGCCCGTTATCCAGAGGTTGCTTTGAAGTCGTTTGCTGACTCAATAAACGACATCAAATCAGAATTTAAAATGAATATGGAAAGCAGCCTTTCCGTTGATCTTTGTCGTCGACTTGAACAAGCATATCTTGAGTCCAGAACAAGAGAAACGGTGAATCGGAGAGAGCCGAGATATATCAAAGACAAGCGGAGCCTGCTCGATTTGGAGGCCATGTGGTTCTATTTCACGGTTATTTGCCGTAAAGAACAATCGCAGATTGATGAGATGAAAGCTCTTTTTAAGAAAGCGGAAATGTCTCGCTCTGAAATCTTTCGGGAATTGCGGACCAAAGAGAATATTTGCGAAGATTGGTGGAGAGCCGCTGAAAGGGGTTTGGATTTAGAGCGATCCGTCATGAGATCCGTGAACGCCGCTTTAACTGAGGAGCAGGCGAAGGGGTCCATGAAATGGCTTGCCGATCATGCGCAATATGACGGAACTTCTATTCCAGCCCGACAAGATTCCCGGGCACGCGGGGATTGCGCCTTTATCTTTATTGAGCGAGGCGAAATGGCGGCGGCCGTATATGATTATATCGACGCCATTCCCCGGGGCGGCGGATATAAAATTAAATTCCATCGCGATAAGCCTTTAAAAATAAGGATGAATAATTTTAGTGAAGATGAAGGCTACATCACAACCGCGAATTTGATCATAGATGCAAATCCAGGAGGAGCCATCTTTGAACCTATAAGCTTCGAGCTATATCGCCGGGCAAATATTCCTGCTCCATTGTCCCTCAATATCCGTTCGACGGTGGATTCAGAAAATATTGGATATGGTTACCTCGTCGAACAGCCCAATACGGGGTTTCTTATTAGAAACGGGTGGCGAAGGGGAGGAAATTTATACAAAAGCACATGGAATCCTTATGATGTCGGGCATCGGTATGAGAAGAAGACGAATCTCCATGAAAACCAAGATGACATTCTCAATCTTGTGCAAAGGCTCGAAATCTCCGATGCAAAAACTCTTTGGAAGATGATGAGCGATGAATTCGATCCAGATGAGATCGCAAGATATTATGCCGTTAATTTCTGTTTGTCACATTGGGATGGTTACTTCAATAATTACTTTATGTATAACGAACCGGGAGAGGAGGGACGCTGGCATTTGATTCCCTGGGATCCTGATCGGACCTGGGGTATTTTTGGATTGCGAAATGTCGCCGGAAGGTTTGCCGATATGCCGATGAGTTTCGGGGGAAAAGGAGATTTGCCGCCCGGGTTTGCAGCACTTCCATATTGGGGAGAAAAAGTATTCCGGGGACCGGGCGTCCCCGCATGGTGGCGGCCGCCTGGTGATATTTCCGGTCCGCTTCTGGCCAATGATGAATTTAGAAAATTAGTTATCGAATATTTGAGGGACATGCTAAAAAGTGAATTTTCGGAGGGCACACTGCAGCCTCTCCTGGCATCCCGTGAAGCCCTTATGAATGAAGAAGCTCTAGAATACAGTTTGAAAAGCGGCCGCGATCCAGACTATGATCTCAAAGTCATTAAAAATCAATTTCAAGCCTTGAGGCAGTATATTATGGATCGTCGAACCTATCTCGAAAAGCATCTGGAAATGGAAACAGTTCGGCTAAGGACGGAGATGGGGGAGTCGGCCGAATGAGTTCTCCACTAAAAATCCTCGGCGGGGGCATGGCGGGGCTCTCCACCGGATATTTTGCCCAAAAATACGGAATCCCCTTTACTATCTACGAGGCCGACGAACAGGTCGGTGGAAATACAAAAACATTCCAACATGGTGATTTCCGATTTGATTCCGGGGCGCATCGCTTTCACGATAAAGATCCGCTGATGACGCGTGAGTTGAAGCTGCTGCTTGGCGATGACCTTACGGAAATTCACGCGCCTAGTCAGATTTATCACAATGGACGCTTCATCAACTTCCCTCTGTCGCCACTGAATTTGATGTTTCGCCTGGGACCGGTGTCTTTTCTGGGGGGGGCTCTGGATGTGCTCAGATCCAGATTGAAACAGTCCCATAAACACCAACATTTTGAATCATTCGCCGTTCAGACCTATGGCAAAGATATTGCTAAGAGATTTTTGCTGAACTACTCGGAGAAGCTTTGGGGTTCATCATGCGAGAATCTATCAATTGATATCGCCGGGAAACGTCTCAAAGGCCTTGATCTTCGCACTTTTCTTGTCGAGTCATTCATGGGCCGGTCGGCGGCCACACGGCATATGGAACGCGCCTCCTTCTACTACCCCCTGGGAGGTATCCAGTGTATTCCTGACCGGATGGCCGGAGTGTGTGATTCACGGAACATTCGATGCGGCGCGCGTGTGACCAAAGTATTCCATACCGAAACCCGGCTACAGGCCATGGAGCTAAATCATGCTGAGATTGTGGGGCTCGACAGGAGTGAAGTGGTGTCCACCCTGCCCCTCCCCTCATTCATTCAGAGTCTGGATCCATCGCCGCCGGAGCCGCTGCTTGAAGCCGCACGGTCCCTGCGGTTCCGAAGCATGGTCCTCGTCACTCATCTTTTGACAAAGGAAAGCGTTACAAACAACGCCACGGTCTATTTTCCGGATTCCAACTTCCCCTTCACGAGAATCTATGAGCCGCGCAACCGGGATCATTCTCTATCTCCGGTGGGATTTACCTCATTGGTCGCCGAGATTCCCTGCCAGCAGGGAGATGCTGTATGGGAGGCCGATCGAGATGAATTGATCGATCGCGTGAGAATCCATTTAATACGGATGGGGTGGATTCATGAGGGTGAAATCATGGATGCGACCATCAGAAGATTTTCAAACGCCTATCCGATCCTCGAGAGGGGATACGAAGAGAAGGTCTCAAGACTTAACGCCTATCTTTCTCGCTTTTCGAATCTTAAATCGGAGGGACGGAATGCGAAATTCGTCTATTCCTGGATCCACGATATGATGCGGTATGGCTTTGAGGTTGTTTCATCCTGTCATTCTGGAGTCTCGGGACAGATTTGTGAACCGGAGGTTTTGTCGGGTGAACAGATCCACAGCTGAAAGTGGAAGGACCTCCCGGTTATTCGCTTGCTTTGGCTATGACGCCCTTCTCATGCTCCTTATTGCTCTGGTTCTTCTCCTGATTCTTTCTATAAGCTTTGAAAAGCAGTTCGATCATGATGAATTTGAGCATATCCATTCGGCCTGGTACATCTCACATGGCGCCGTGCCGTATTCGGATTTCTTTCAGCATCATAATCCGCTTCTTTGGATCGTAATGATCCCTTTCCTGGTCCTCTTCGGTGAGACCGTGCAAACACCGGTTATTATCAGATTTTTTATGCTTGCCCAGCTCATGGGTATTGCCTACATGACTTACAAATTGGCAACGGCGTTCGGCAGAAGTAGAGAATCAGGATTGTGGGCGGTTTTGTTGCTGTTAACCATGGTGATGTTTGTTGAGAAGGCTGTTGAAATAAGACCGGATGTCCCTCAGGTCTTATTCGGTCTCATTTCTCTATATTATTTGCTGGCTCATTTTGAGAATTCCGATAGAAAAACGTTATTGCTGTCAGCCTTCGCCGGTTCAATTTCATTTTTGTTTCTTCAAAAACATCTCTTCCTGTTGCTGGTCATGGCCATGGCCCTTATTTACAAATTCATACGCCGTCGGATATCCCTCAGTGAAATCCTCATCTTTGCGGGGGGATTTCTTTCTCTTCAGCTATTACTTTTGATCTATTTGGTTGTTACAGGAAGTCTTGGTGACTATTATCTTACGACGGTAAAACTGAATTTGAGCCAGCCACAGCCTTTTGCCGGTCACGCAAATTTAACAAGATCATTTTACCAAAACACAATGTTTTGGATTCTCGGCGGCGGAGGAGCGCTGATCCTTCTGATCCGGCCCCGCCTGCCTTTCAATCTGAAGGTTGTCTCGTTTGCTGGAATCGTGCTAGTTCTGACCGCCTTCATTGCGAAACAACCTCACCGGCAATATTTCATGGGGGCGCTTCCTCTGCTTTCGATCTCGGGCGGTTATGTGCTGACCGAATTGACGGATCGGATGCGATCGCCGAAGATCTTGCGGGCGGTCATCCTGATGTGTCTTATCGCAATGCCATTAATCTATTTGACGTTTGTAAAGCAAAGAACCAACGGCAAACAATTGGCAGCCATTCAATATGTGCTGGAGAACTCAGCCTCGAATGATTGTGTCTATGACGGTGATATACAGTTTAATCTTTACCGGCGGGACCTTCATTATTTCTGGTATTCGGTCAGTAAGAACAAAGGCTTGGATAACTTCAATAAGATTACGAACGGGCGTTATCAAGACTACAATATATGCGCTTTGATACTATCAAAGAAACCGAAAATAATATCTCGGTTCAACCTGAATATAAATGAATGTGATTTGATGTCGTACTATACGCAGACGGAATTCAAGAATATATACATTCGAAGGGATGGGAATGCCGCTTTTTGAATATGAGTGAGGCTGATTCACGAGTTTAGTAAAAATAATCCAAGCAAACAGCCTAATTAATTTGAACCCTTTGGGTTTCAATGACGTCTTATACGGTAGGCCGTATATCTCATGGTTTCAAAGAATTTGAAGCCGCCATGGCATTCGCAGGACCACCTACCGATGGAGAAACCCGTGAAAAGCAGCCCAATCATCGCCCTGTCAGTCCTCGGATTGATACTGATCGCCTTTTCCATTTCGCCCGGCCTTGCCTTGGATGGGTTCGATCCGCAGAGGACAGGCCCCGGATATCCAGAAGCGGCCAATGGCCGGATGAATGAGCCGCCTTCACTCACGGCTCATAAAATCTCTCATGGTTCGATTCAGATCGATGGTCATTTGGATGAAGTCGATTGGATGAATGCCCCAGCGGCGACCGGATTCACACAGTTTGAGCCCGAACGCCGGGGCGAACCGTGCGAAGAAACTGTTTTCAAAGTGATCTATGATGAAGACGCGATTTATTTCGGCGTCGCTTGTTACCGGCTTAAGGGGGAGCCCATTATCAGTTGTCTCTCACGGCGCGATCAAATTGCTTCCTCTGATCGGATCCGCATTTATATCAGTCCCTATCACGATATGGTGACCGGCTATCATTTTCGGATCAATCCACATGGCGTGAAAGAGGATTATTACAACTACGGTGATCTCTACCACGATATCTCATGGGATGCCGTATGGGATGCTGACACCTCCATCGATGAAGAGGGTTGGTACGCCGAGTTGCGCATCCCATTTTCTTCCATTCGATACCGTGCTGCGGAATCGATGACATGGGGTTTCAATGTCTTTCAATATATTCATAGCCAAGCGCAACGCACCGCCTGGTCAAATTGGGATCGGGATCAAAACGGCTTTATGAGCCGGTCGGGTACCATAACCGGTATCAAAGGGATTCGTTCTCCGCGACAATTGGAAATCACTCCCTACGTTGCCAGCAGCACCACCGACCCATCCGATGTCAGCGCCCACGGCTTCTATAATGAAGATTGGCATCATTTCAGCAATTTCGGGACGGATGTCAAATATGGTGTCACCTCAGATTTGACACTCAATGCGACCTTCCAGCCCGATTTTGGCCAGGTGGAAGCCGATCCCTCTGTTCTAAACCTGTCACCCTACGAGACCTACTATTCTGAGAAACGCCCCTTCTTTATTGAAGGAGCGCAATTCTTCTGGCATCCGGATTTTACCGTCTTTTACTCGCGGCGGATTGGAACCGGCAGCGAGAATTCAAGGATCCGGTATGCGGGTAAAATGACCGGGAAAACGGCCGGGGATATCTCTACGGCGATTCTCGTGGCCGCCACCGATGAGACGATGGATGGGCAGGCCCACAACACCTTCAAGAACGGCGATCAGAAAGCCTTCTATGCTATCGGGCGTTTCGGCAAGCAATTCCACAATGATATGCACAGCATTAATATTATGCAGACCGGTGTCATCCGAGATAAAGGCAGTTACGAATATAGCACGCGCAATGGTTATACAACCGGCGGTGATTTTGAATTGAATTTCAGGGATCGAATGTACCAAATTACTGGATCCTTCGTCGGGAGTATTGTGGATCGATTGGGTCATCCGGAAGATTCGAGTGATAATCCGGATCCGGACTATGGGACCGGATCGCGTTTTGAGGTAGAAAAAACATCAGGTGATTGGCGTTGGGCGCTGACAACCAGGCATCAATCCGACAAACTCGATATCAATGATTTGGGATATATCAGTGATCCGAATCATTATGCTGTTCAGGCATGGGTGACGCGGGTGTTCAATGCCGATGATGGAGAGCGTTTCTTAAAAGATGGAAACGTTCATGCGCGATTCTATCAAAATTGGATCTATGCCGATCGTCGTTTTCCGGATCCCGCCGATCCATCGAAAACGATCTGGTCTTATGATAGGGGACATAACCTGAATACCCTCTGGCATATTGAGGGATCGCTTGAGACCCGCGATTTCTGGGGGGCATGGATCAACTTGGATTACCACCCGGACTGCACCGAAATATATACAACCCGTTGGACCCCCGATCGCACCCAGCGGGGCCCGCTCATGACTGCGCCCGCCAATTATAATGCATCCATCGGCTTCTGGTCCGATAGCCGGAAAACGTATGGCTTCGATGGGTCAATTGAAACAGGGGCCGATGTTGAGGGGAGCCGGCGTCTCGAATTAGATGGAAGTGTTTATTGGGTTCAGAATAGCCGCATCCGCCACAATCTCTCATTGGAATATGAACGCGCTTTCAACGATGCGCAGTGGGTTGGGAACTTTGAGAATGCGGGCGGCGGCATCGGGGGCGTCAGTTATGTCTTCGGCGAATTGGAGCAAAGAACTTGGGATCTCACTCTTCGCAGCCGTTTCCTATTCAGCCGGGATGCTTCGCTGGAGCTTTATCTGCAACCCTTCCTCACTGTGGGAAACTACTCAAAAGCCCGCGAGTTGGTCCAGCCTGATAGTTATGACTTGGAGGCCTACGACTACGACGTTTCAGCACATGATTTCGCCTACGGCGCGGTGAATCTCAATCTGGTCTATCGGTGGGAATACAGGCCTGGTTCGAGTTTCTACCTGGTTTGGACACATAGCCGTGAGGATTATGATGCTCGTGCCTTCCATGGTGATCCGGGCGAGTTTGAGAATAATTTCAGCACGCGGCCAATATTCGACAATGAGGCCGAAAACCGTTTCCTGGCAAAGATAAGTTATTGGTTTTCCATCTGACGCCGCCTTCGGACTGCGCTGGAGCGTTATCCGGTGCCAGTATTCACTCCTGATCTACAGGGGTCTATTGACCGGATGGCCGGCGGGATTGGAATTCTGGAATGAAGGCGGGAGGGGTCGTGAGCAAAAGACCCAAAGCGGCCGGATTCAATCTGAAATCAGGAGATGAAACGAATCACCTGAACAATAATGAAATAGAAGAGGTTCCCTGCGCCCTCTGTAGGAGCTCAAACCGAACGGTCCTTTTCACAGAGCAGGATATGCGATACAGCCATACACCCCGGAACTTCTTCTCACTTGTCGGCTGTGAGGAATGTGGACTGCGCTTTCTCTCGCCGCGACCTGTTGAATCCGCTCTCCTGAAATTCTATCCGAAAGAGTATATTTCCAACCGTCCCTCCGATCCCTCGGCAACCCGGCATCAGTCATGCGTATTAGATATTGTCCACTGGATCAGGCCGCCCCGCAGGATCAGGAAGATGAGGGAGAAACTTAAGCTGGTGCGGCGGCTCGTCGGACCACAATCTTCGATTCTGGCGATTGGTCCGGGGGGAGGGGACTTTCTGGCTTATCTGAAGTCGCAGGGTTTTGACGTCCTGGGGATGGACATAAATCCTGAAGTAATAGAACGGATTCAATCGGAGGTCGGTGTCCCGGGTGTGCTTGATGCAGAGGCCGATGAGCGTATCCCGACACAGTCAAAGGATCTTGTGGTTCTCTGGAATGCTTTTGAACATATCCCCGATCCCAATAGGCTCCTGATGCGGATATCCCTGTGGCTGCGGCCGGGGGGCGGTATCCTGTTCTCAGTGCCCAATGCCGCGGCCCTCGAACGCCGCCTTTTTTTTCCACATTCCTCTTGTGAGGATATTCCGCGTCATCTCTTCAGTTATTCGACACGCACCCTTGCGAATCTTTTACAAGAGCATGGTTTTACCAATGTACGTTTCAAGCACAACACCCTCTGCTCAACATCGGAACTACAGCATTTGATTGAAGAGCGCTATGTCGGCCGGTCCAAGTCAATGATTGTTAAGGCCTTTGGAGTTTTCATTGGTTTGCCGATGAGCTGGTCAATTGACAGAATATTCGCGCTCTTTGGACGATCCCACACAATTGTTGCCAGTGCCGAATATTCAGCAATGAAGAATCGGGGCGGGGTGGGTAGCGGTCCTTCATCATTTGGACCTTCCTGGAAAGGACGTCGATCGGGGCCTTTGAGCGCCAAGGTTCTATAACTGCAATTAAAATAGATAGTTACGAGAATCTTCCGATAATCGAGGAGGGTGAATCCAATAAACAAGCGTTTTCCAGAGGTCTAATAATCCTGTGCCCGGGGATCCCCATGGTGTATGATTATCGTGGTGGGATAAACCCACAAGGGTGATTGGGTGATTCTCTTGAAATCTGCTCCGTGCTCTGCTTCCTCTTCTCTATTCAACTCACACCATTCTCCCTTCAACTGTTATCTTGATAAGAGGCGTTTGCTGAGAAGTAAACGCGGAGAGAGGGACCGTGTCCAAAAAGATCTATGTCGGCAATCTGCCGTTTAGTATAAAGGAAGAAGAGCTGAAAGAGCTTTTTTCGCCGTACGGTAATGTTGAATCCGTAAAAATCATAACCGACCGGGAAACCGGCCGTCCGCGGGGTTTTGGCTTTGTTGAAATGTCCGAAGGAGCGGAAGAAGCCATTGCGGCGCTCAATGACAAAGAAATGGGGGGGCGCAACCTCAAGGTTAATGAGGCCAAGCCGAGGGAGGACCGGCCTCGGACCAAGAAGCGCTGGTAATCTAATAAAAAATGCCTGCCGGGGGATGAGCTCATTCGAAACATCGGCAGGCATTATTCATCGTTGTTGGCCGCAACAATGTTTTGAATGCAACTCATCAGGAGCCAACATGCCGCAGCAGCTTAGAGGCAACAAGATTCCCGCTTTGCTCGTCGGGATTATCATTTTTTGTGGGCTTTTTGTTCCACCCGCAGCCGGGTCCGTCACCGCTCACAGGATAACCTCCTCACAGGATTACTTGACGGGATATTACTCTGACGGTCAAATCAACGATTATATTCTTGAAAATGATCTGGTTGCCGTTGTGATCAGTGATATAGATCATGTTCAATATAATGCTAATACCGGCGGAAATATCATCGATGCCGGAGCCAGTTCCGCGCGGATCGATGCCCTGGGTAATTTATATACTTATTTTGATAATGACTGGCCCCGGCAGGCCGAGTACGGCTCCATAGCGGTTATTGATGATGGTTCCAGCGGCGGACCGGCTGTTCTGCGCGTTTTGGGTGTCGATTCAGATAACCCTTCTCTAACTGTCGTAACCGACTACTCGCTGGCGGAAGGGGATGCCTATGTGACCCTCACGACCACCGTGACGAATGCCGGCGGTTCCACGTACAATAATTTTGAATTAGGTGATGCTTTTCATTGGGGGGGATGTCATCTCTTCATTCCAGGTTATGGATTCATAACATCGGGAAATACGACCGAAGCATGGCTGGCCGGGACGGATGAAGAGGTTTCCTATGGATATACGGAACCTTCAGTTACACTTTGGGGACCCAATGGAAGCTATTGGTCTGATATAAATGTTGTGAGTGAACATCTAGGTCCTGGAGAGGAAGCAACCTACAGCCGTCGCTTTGTCGTCGGTGGAAATGATATCGCTTCAGTTGCATCCATTGCTCATGAGATTTTGGAAATACCTGTTGGCACCGTTCAATGTTATGCCGAAGATGCGGCGTACGGAACCCCTTTGCCCGGCGCCGTTATAGATGTATTTGATGACCAGGATGTCATTTATCTTCAAATGGAAGCATCATTGTCGGGAAACGCCATGGCAACGCTTCCGGAGGGAAACTGGCACTTACTGGCTTCGCGGGATGGGTATGAATCAGATGATGCTTGGCTTACCATCAGTGCAGGTGAATCCTATAATGTTCATTTTTACTTGGATTCCGGTGGGGGCCCCGAGATTCCGGCTATCGGTGACACTCTGACGGTAATTCAGCGTCCTCTTCTGAATATCCCCTCCATTGTTGTTCCCGGTGATACGCTCGAAATCTCATGCGACGCCGTCCCCGAAACCTCCGATTGGGAAGCCGCGCTTCTGCATGGCGGGACATGGATTCCGTTGACCGTCACTGCATCATCATTTGATCAGGACACAGGATGGTGGAGCTTGTCGGCGTTGATCCCCCATGGAGCTGTCTATGAGCTCTATGATTTGGAAGTAACAGCAGCGGGTGGAATTTATGACGTCACGCGGAATGCAGTGAAATTAATACCTGCATTAAAAGACGATTATTACTTCGTTCATGTCACTGACACGCATTTGCCGACGACTTTGTATTACTATGAAAGTGGGGCTGATACCGACACCTCGGAAATTGTGGATTTCCGGGAAGTGATCGAGGATATCAAAATAATAAACCCAGAATTTGTTCTTATGACCGGAGATCTCATCAATGAAGGAGAATTAGAGGATTTTCTTTATGGGCGCTATTATACCCGCGGTCAGCGCCTTTTGGCGGAGTTTCAATCTCCGGTTTACTTGACGGCAGGCAATCATGATGTCGGAGGTTGGGATGCTACACCGCCCAGCGCGGGCACGGCGCGGCGCGATTGGTGGCGCTTCTTTGGTTGGAGTCGATTGAACGATCCGCCGCCGGGAGCGCCATGGTACACGCAAAATTATAGTTTTGACTATGGACCGGTGCATTACATAGGTATGGAAGCCTACGATAATTATGATATGTGGCGCTCCGGAATTTACGGCGCCACGAGTTTTACAACAGGACAACTCCAGTGGCTGTCTGATGACCTGACCGAGGCGGCCGGAAGCTCAGCCCGGGTGCTTTTTTATCATTACGATTTCGCGAATCAGATCCAGCTCGGTTCCTTAGGGATAGAAATGGGACTCTGGGGGCATATACATCGAGATGACGGGGATATCGGAGTACAACCCTACGATCTTTCCACCAACAATGTTTGTGATGGAGAACGGTCCTTTAGGCTCATTAGGGTCTCACAGGGAGTTCTGTCGCCACGCCCCACTATTTCGGCAGGAAATTTCGGCGAATCGCTGACAGTACAATACCAACCGGCAAATGATGGAACTCACAATGAAGTTGTTGCGGAGATCACCAATAATTATTCCGAACAGTTTGAACATGCCCAATTGCGTTTCATCATGCCGAATGGGCCGGCACAAGCTGAGGTAATTGGAGGTGTGCTTTTTCAAGTAGATCCTCAGGATTCTGTCGCCGTCTATTATGTTAATGTGGATATTATGCCGAATTCATTTCAGACGGTGACCTTGAGCTTGAGTTCTTCAGATGCGCCGGGGCCGGGGGCCTCACGCTATCAATACAGTTTGAGTCAAAACCATCCCAATCCCTTTCATCCGCGAACGAGTTTCAAATACTCCCTTCCGGATCAAGAAGGAATTCGGCTCTCTGTTTATGATTTATCCGGGCGAGAGATTGTACGGTTGGTAGATCGCATTGTGGATGGTGGAGAACACGTCGTCGTGTGGGATGGGCGGGATCGTCAGGGGCGACCCGCCGCTGACGGCATTTATTTCGCGCGTCTGAAGTCGAAAGACCGGACCTTATCGCGCAAGATGATTCTGAGCCGATAGAGATATATTCTGGAATCTGTATCCAGGAGCTTTGCGTGCCTTATCATGGAGAGATTGTGGCTCACGGAATTAAATAGCAAATCACTTCCAATAGGCCATCTTCCCCTGCCAGCTCTTTATCAGAGTTGGATACGGATGATTCTCGCTGATATGCGGCGACCGTTCCTCGAACAACGATGATCCTTTTGTTTGGGAGGATGTAAATGTCATCCTCCGTCGCCTTGCCGGGGACTTCTACCTCTACCTGCTTTAAAAATATGCCCTCAGAGTCAAAGAAATCAAAGGTTGTGAAAATTCCGTCGGGAGAGAGGTGGTCCCCGCGACTTGTTTGAACCCAGAGCGACCCGTCTTGGGCAGGTTGAAGCGCTGTGATGTCAGGCTCTGTGTCTTCGACTTTGACACTCTTCACGGGGACCCCGTAATTTCGTCCTGTCGCTTCCCCGGTCAACAAGGCATTCTTTTTGCCTCTGTCATCTCGTTTAAGACTTTCATATTCCTTCGAGATGATTTTTATGATCTCGGCGTCCTTGTTGCAAATATGAATTTCATAAAGATTCCGATAGGGAGCGAAACAGATATTATCATTCGGCAATATGGCAAAGCGTGACCATATAAAGTCAAACTGCATTTCATCAAAAGCAAACTCGGCCAAATTGACAGAAGAAACCTTTTTGTGATAACAAATCTGTTCAAGTCCTTTCGGATCAAAGCGAGATAGAAACATATTTTGCTGCATCAGGCCGCTTTCATCCGGATGCCAGCGCATTCCAGCAAGAAGAATCAAATCGTTGATAGATTTTCCTGCAAGAAATACGATGAGATTTCCACTTTCTATTGATGTAGAGCACAGATCAATCGAACCGGCTGGATTTCCCCCCAAATCGAGTTTTATTATTTTTCCGGGAAATGCCTGCCCAAGACCCAGTGTTCCGTCCGGAAGAAAGAGCATGTCCGTTAGATTTCTCACTTCACCCGGACCTTCGCCCTGGCGCCCAAGGGTTCCACGGAAGCGGCCGTCCGGAGTGTAGACGAGAATTTGAAAAAGCTGGGTATCAAGGAGGTATATATTGCCGCCCTGGTCGGACAGAACATTCTGGATGTTACCAAAGAAGATCTCGTCATCTTCTCCACCCGCCCGCCATAATTCCTGCGGCTTGAGCCTTTCGACTCCATTAAGCGGTATAATTCGGTTATAAATCCTTTCAGCAATTGAGGACGGAGAGGGGCTCTCGGCGTTTGCAGGATTTTGACTATATGAAACTTGAAGGATGATTAAGATCGGAAGCAATCTCATCGCGGCGGTTGAAATGAATCTCAAGTATCCTCCTTCGACTTCATCGGTTGATTCGATCAGTTTGGGTCACGCGATAAAGAATCTTCATCAGGAGTCGTCCCGTTTGGGGTTCCCATGTCCCCCTTAACTTTGGACGGGATCTTACCGGAAGAATAACAGAATAATGAAAGCTTGTTCCAGGATCTATGCGATCTGAGTTTCTATCCCAATGTTATAAAGCCAGATAGCAAAACGGGCCAGAATTCGAATCGGGGTATCTTGAACTGCCAAGCGACAAAAGCTAGGATGACCAGAGTTTGGTGTTCATATAACCCGTTCGGCATCTCTAATTACTAAAATAAGTAGGAGAAATGAGCATGGGAGACAAGAAAGCTGATCTGGCTGGTCCCGGCATTGGCAACTATGATGAGTTGGTAAAAGTTCTTCCCAACGATTACAAGTCACTGCTGACCCCGAAAGAGACGATGAAGGCCCTCTTTGCAGCAAAGAACTACATCGAGGAGAATCTTTGTAAAGAGTTGAATCTTATGATGGTACAGGTCCCGTTGATTGTTGATAAGACTAGCGGCGTCAATGACTACTTGGACCGCGATGGATCGCGCACACCGATTGAATTCCACATTTCAAATGACCACGGAAAAAATCCTATCGATGCGCAGGTCGTTCAGGCCGCAACAAAGTGGAAGCGAGTCGCGTTGAAGCAATTCAATTGTGCGGTTGGCGAAGGCATCAATACCGATATGCATGCAGTGCGTAAAGACTATTTCTTGGACCATGATCATAGCGCTTACGTCGATCAGTGGGACTGGGAAAAGGTCATAACTCCCAACCAGAGGAACCTGGATTTCCTGACAGATACCGTCAAGAAAATTTGGAAGGTTCTCAAAGGAGCTGAGGTCCACGTTCAAAAAATGTATCCACAACTGAAAACAAATAAATATCCGGATCTGCCCAACGAATTGAAGTTCCTTCATGCTGAAGAAATTCTTGAAATGTATCCTGAGCTTCCAAGGAAACAAAGAGAAACGGCGATTCTGCAGGAATATCCTGCGGTCTTTATTTATGGAATCGGCTGGACCTTGAAGGACGGCTATCCGCATGAGATGAGAGCCGCGGATTATGATGATTGGGTTACAGAGTCCGTCACGAAGAAAGGCGAGAAAATGCATGGTTTGAATGGTGATATTCTCGTTTGGAACCATGTGACAAAACGCCGGCATGAATTGACGTCGATGGGTATTCGGGTCAACAAAGAGACTTTGAAGACCCAGCTGGAGATGACGAATCAACTCGATTTCTTGGAATTGCCATATCATCAGGCGATTCTCAATGATGAGATTCCTCTGAGTATCGGTGGTGGGATCGGACAGTCCCGAACCTATATGTATCTTTTAAAGAAGGCGCATCTGGGTGAGGTCAGCGTCACTGTTTGGCCCAAAATTCTAAAAAAGATCTGTGCCGAGAAGAAGATCTTTGTTCTGGAATAGTCAGCTGTTTGATTGAGTATTGAGTAGCTCGATAGATAAGTAAATGTACAGCCATCGGTGATTTGAAAGCCGATGGCTGTTACTATTATTTCAAGAATTCAGGATGGAATAATTGTTTCCAAGTAAGGCTTGAGACAATATAGGGCCTCAGAGGAGAGAGATTATTTGATTGGCTTCTGTATGACTCCACCATGTTTGAGGAATCGCTTCTGAATCTATCCAGGATTTCAGTCTCATCCAACCGATCTTCCGCGTTCCTCTCAAATAGGTAAAAGCCGTCGCAATACTCAACGATACCCCAATCTGGTGATTGAATGAGCCTCTGTGTGACTTCCAGGAGTTGGGGAAGCGACAACCCATACATAAAGGACGGCGATGTCCTGACGAATAGCCCGCTGACAGGCCCTCCCAAATACCTCAAATGGATCAGTATATGGGATGCTTTGGCGCTTCGCCGGGGGATTGTCGCAATATCAGGCCGATGTGACAAATGGGCTCCTAGATTGTTTTGCACCGAGAGAGTCCCGTCGATTGGTATGCGTTTTTGGATTTCCTCGAGGGACCGGTAAGCATCATCGACTTTGTAATTATCCCATGAGGCCCACACACCGTGGGGAAGAGGCGAAAATAGAAATGAAAAGAGAATCGTCGCCGTCGACAGATAGATCAATGGCCAAGGACGGCTCTTCTTCATGGCGGTTAACGATCCGCGGGAGGCTTCCAAACAGGCAATGATAATGACAGCTTCGGCGGTGATCCAGTAATAAGTTCCCGTCAGCCTTGTCATCCACACCATGTCCGAAAACAGGCCATAGAAAATGGAAGGGATGAGCAGCAATAACCAGCGGCGTCCCTTCCAGGCGGCAATCGCCCCTGATAGAAGAAAGTAGAGAAGGAGACGAAGGCGGTCTGGACGCGCAATTGTTGGAAGGATTTTCCCTGGAGTCCTTATGATCCAAGAATAGCGATCGTTAGCGCCATTGATATTCGAAGTCCATTCTCCCTTATTCATGACAGGGACAAGCAAACCTAAAACGGCGATGAGATAAAGAAGACTGATAACAATGATGATGATTCCCCGCCGTCGGTTTCCATACATTAGGGTTATAATACCGTACATTGCGGTGATAAGAGGGATATCTTCTTTGCAGAGAAGCGCGAATATCAAGAAGATCCATGCTCTAATATTATTTCCAATCCAGAAACTATAAATGGCCCAAATGATAAATGCCGTTGCGATAGTAATGATATGAAAGTCGTACAGATTGGCGGTATGAACCAACGGACTGCAGAGAAAAGCAAGGGGTGGGACGAGAGACCACCCAATGGGTCCCAGTCGGTGAGATGCGATTTTATAGAGTCCTATACTGCCGAGAGAACAGGCCATACTGGAAAGGATGAGCAGTATCCGGGGATCCGGCCATAAGTGATATAAAAGGGAAAGTGGCAGAAATAACAGATTGGCATGCATGCCGAGACGGCTATGGATTTGGCCATCGAGGTTGTTGGATTGAGGCATGGACCAGTCGCCTTCCGAGGCCGCCCAAATAGCCTGATCGGCATTTCCGAGATCATTCATCTGGGTTTGCAGGCCGAGATGGGCGCGGATGGAGAAAAATGAAAGAAAAACCGCATATAGAATAGCAATCAGTACAATAGTGAACATTCGTATGTCTTGATGTTCCAGGCGGTGTGAAAAACGAAACATAGGTAGGTACCTCAGCAGCGCTTCGACTCAGAATAAGTCAATTCATAGCCCATAAATATCCATTGGACAAGGATAATGTGAGCCATCAATCTAATGTACTGGAGTCAAACCGAATGATGGATCGCAGGGATAAGGAGTGAAGAATGCCGAAAATTATCGAAAAGCCGACCCTTATTGAAGCCGCCGGGGTAATCCCCAAAAGGATTGAAGAGTATATCGGAAGGGTAAATTCAGGGCATGGCCGTGTCAGCATCGCCAGGATGACATCACCCGCCGGTTGGGATGAACCGTTTCAGACTCCCGATTTTGAAGAGATCACCTTGGTTCTAAACGGAACCTTGCGTGTCGAGTATCCGGGGGGCCTCCTTGACGTCTGTGCGAACCAGGCCATCATTGTTTCTCCCGGAGAGAGAGTCCGTTACAGCACTCCCGGCAAAGAGGGGGCCCAATATATTTCCGTGTGCTTGCCTGCGTTTTCATTGGAAACGGTTCATAGGGAGGTTGTTTAGGATTGTGAGTTGAACAATTCATGACAAAGAGAAACCCACCGGCAATCCTGAGATGCCGGTGGGCATAGCCTTATGATTCGAAGATCCTATTTCAATTTTAGGACTTTTTGCTGGGCCGAATGCGTTCCGGATTCCAGCCGATAGAAGTAGAGACCGGTTGCCACTTCATTCCCGGATCCGTCCAAACCGTCCCACTTAACGGAGTGTCTGCCGGCATCCATCTTGTTGTCTAATAAAACCCGGACAAGGCGGCCGGAGATATCCCAAACAGCCAGCCGGGTTGATTCCGCGGTGGGGAGTGTGAATCCAATGGATGTCAAAGCCGAAAAGGGATTGGGACCCGGATGATTCAGAATGAAGGACAGATTCGAGCTTTCACTTTGGCCGACATCACTCGCCTCGATGCCGAAATAATGATAGAGGATGTAAATCACATTTTCTTGAAGATCGAAATGATCCCAACGGTAGGGTCGCCCGCTCAAAAAGGCGAATCGGCCACCTTCTGGATTGTATGTTCCACCATCAGGTGGAATGGCGATAACCCCGATACCGCGGTAAGCGCCGAAACCCTGTTGAGCTTCAAACAGGAGAGTACTCTCGGGGCCTACAGTTGAACTGAACGTCGCGTTATAGGATTGCGTTCCAATCCGAGCTATATCCGACAAACCAGGTTCGACGGCGATGCAATCATATATCGTTGTTTCGCTTTCCCAATCGATTCCAAGATACTCGCGATAGGGGTCCATGATGAAACTTTCGCCCCGGCGCGTCATCAGCAGCACATTGCCGCCCGCGCCGAGATAGGAGTAGATCGGGGAATCAATCCATCCTGAAACATCCCCATTATAATCATTGCCGATCCAAATAACATTTTTGTATTCCCCAAGGATATCGCCGGGGACGGCGCCATGACCGCGCGGAGCCGGTAGGGTTGAGGGATAACCGGACCCCGGCTCATCAAAGTAATCCCAGAAGTCGATGGCGAGATCGCCGCTGAAAGCCCGGTCTTCGTAGGCGGAGAGAATCTCGGCGCCGTAAGAATCCCAGCTGACACCGTTGACCAGGAGGATTTCCTTGTCGAAGGTCGGTTCCGGTAAGGGCGATAAGATAAGGCGGAGGATCCAATTATCTGGATCGAGAACAATCGATAACGGCTCTTCATCCACATGGAGCATGAAAGATTGAGTGGCTAGATGATCTTGAATGACCTGGATCTCTTCTCCACTTGCTGTTGTGATCGCGACATCGATCGGCATAGTGAAGATCTGGGAACTCTGTAATTGATCAACGATCAACGATATGTCAAATCCGTCTCCGGAAGCAGCAGCATTCCACGAGTAACTATAAATGGGAAAATACTCGCCGTAGATCCACTGAGTAAAGAAGGCGCCTAATTCCAATCCCGAAACAGATTCCGCAACACTCTGGAAGTCCTCTGTTGTGGCGACGGAATAGCCGTACTGCGTGTAATATGTATTTAAGATCTCAAAGAAATCATCGTCTCCCACGACATGCCGCAGCATATGCGGAACCCAGGATCCTTTGTTATAGGAGAGATTGCTGTCGAAGATGCGATTGGTGTTGCTCAGATCCGGGACATAGATCGTTCCGGGACCGAAATATTGATTGGCGCTCAAGTCCTGATGATAGGCTTCGGGGCCATATGCAAGCTCGTACCAAATGGCTTCGCTATAGGTGGCCATTCCCTCATTCAGCCAAATGTGGTGATAATCCTCGCATGTGATCATATCACCCCACCACATGTGAGACAGCTCGTGAGCGGCGATGCTCTCCGCGTAATATCCGAGACTGGTGCAGGTCTGGTGTTCCATCCCGCCACCCCAAGGGAATTCAGCGTGACCATACTTCTCATTGAGGAAGGGATACTCATTATAAACACTGGCAAACGCCCCGATAATATCCTTGATCATTGCATTAATCGGGCGGTTACCGGCGGCATGGGCCGGGAAATCGTAAAAGACCAGGTCCATTGAATCACCGGGCGAATAGACATAGGCATCGGTGAAAACGGAATAGGGGTGGATGGCCAGCGAAACGAGATATGTGGCGATGGGGTATTCCTCATGCCACCAGCTATAGGCTAACGTTCCGTCATCGGTCTGCTCGCGCAACGAACCATTACTGGCGGTGATAAGTCCGGAAGGTACGGTGACATGAATATCCACGGAGTCCGGTTTGTCAAAAGGATAATCTTTGCAGGGCCACCAAGTGCGGGCCCCGTAGGGTTGGCTCAGCGTCCAGATCAAGGTTTCTCCGCCGTTGCTATCAAAAGCGAAATATCCGCCGGACGGAGTGCCGGAATAATCGATGACCAGGATAAACTCCTCGCCGCTGCTGTACGTTCTGTCCAGGTCGATTGAAAGAATATCGGAAAGATGCGAATAGGTCGTTGCAGCGCCTCCGGATGTGACGGATGAGACGTTCATGTTCACCCGAAGATCCAGTTCAACCATATCGAGAGATGCCGTGGATGCGGTGGCCCTCATCGTGACGGTTCCTGTCAGAACATGAGTCGACGGATTGAGATTAAAGACGATATCATAATAACCCACATCATAAAGATACTGGTTGCCTGTCGGTATCTCCCGGGAGCCTGAGCCGGTGCCGGCATCGAAGGCGGCCGCCTTGTGAAACGCCAGATAGGAAGCGACATCCCACGGAGATCTAACCTCTCCCTGCCAACCGGCCGCTGTCGGGGGCAGAAGAATGGGGGGGGCATCGGGACCGATTCTCGAATCACCCATCTGCGACGAGATGGGAAAATCCGCATCCTCCACACTGCCGGCCGATGCGCCGGTTATGAGGGTCAGAAAAATGATCAGTGGCAATATGATGGCAAGCGGCTGCCCTTTTTTCCGCAATCTGGGGCTCCGGGGACTCCGATAACATAGACGCATTGATTCCTCCTCATGGCGACAAGAGATGAAGCAAAGAAGCGCGGCGCAGCGTTTCCTTGTCTTGGGGGATGCTTTTTTGACAACGGCAACCACCACGGCGTGGTGATCGCAAGGCGAACCAAGATAAATTATAGCAAAACCGTTAGTAATTGACTACCTGATGAACGGGAATGATGGGAGGGATGTGCGTGATATCCGGCAACTCACATGTGGGCAATATGATACGCGACCTCAACGGCAGAAAGCGGAAACCAGGTTTTAAGAGGGGATATCCGGCAAGCTCTTGGCATGGAATAAATCACGGGCTAGACTGCACATGGTGCGGGCATAAATCCCGCTGGCCCGACAAGGGGATGCCGTCTTGTCAGGAATTGCCGAAGCGGACCTGAGGAGGAAGAACCATGATTATCAGTGTACCGCGGGAAACCCATCGTCATGAACATCGGGTGGGTCTGAGTCCCTTTGCCGTTTCCCGGCTTATCAAACAGGGACATACAGTTCTCATCGAAAGAGAAGCGGGCAAGGGAGCCCATTTCACCGATCAAGTATATCAGAAGGTCGGCGGGCAAATCGTCTACAGCAGTGATGAGGTCTACAAGAGGGCGCAGCTGGTGTGTCGCGTTGGGACGATCTCTGCCGAGGAGCTTGAACTTCTGAGTCCGGATACAACGATCTGCGCCTTTCATCACCTGGCGGTGGCGTCAAAAGAGATGATTCGGCAGCTCCAGGAGCTGCGAACGACCCTGATCGGCTATGAAATAGTTCAGGATGAGAAGAAAAGACTCCCGATTTTATTGCCCTTTAGTGAAATGGCGGGACATATGTCGGTGCATGTCGCGGCGGGTTATCTCCAGACGGAAATGGGAGGGCGCGGCATCCTCATGGGAAATGTGCCCGGTGTTCCGCCGCCAACGGTCCTTATCCTGGGCGCTGGTACGGTGGGGAGCATGGCGGCGTGCCAGGCGCTGGCCAGCGGGGCGCATGTCATTGTGTTTGACGCCAGCCTTCCAAAACTGAGGCATCTCAATAACAGACTATCCGGCCGCGCCGTGACGATGGTGCCGACGGCGGCGCGATTGGCTCAATATAGCGCCATCGCGGATGTTTTGATCGGAGCCGTTCTCATTCCTGGAGGGAGAGCGCCCTATCTTATCACAGAGGAGATGGTGAGGGCCATGAAACCCGGCAGCGTTATTCTCGATATTGCCATTGACCAAGGTGGCTGTGTCGAAACCAGCCGGCCGACGACTTTGGATCAACCGACATTTAAAATGCATGATGTCATTCATTTTTGTGTTCCGAATATGACGGCGAATGTGGCGCGCACCGCCTCACGAGCGCTGGCCAATGAGGTGTTGCCATTTATACAAAACCTTGCCAATCTCGGTGTCGATGGCGCTTTATGGGAAGATGTTGGGTTGGGCAGGGGTGTTTACCTTTACCGTGGAGAAATGGTCAATGAGGGTATTGGGAAGGCCATGAATATTCCGGTAAAGAATTTGAGGGATTTGTTGCCGGGAGATGGAGTGTCATGAGCTGGATTGACGATTACAAATCAAAATCACAAACCGCCGAACAGGCGGTCCGCATGATCCGAAGCGGTGATAAAGTCTACTATGGCGGAAACGCGGCTGTTCCAAAAGCCCTTGTGAACGCCTTGGTAAACCGGGCTGAAGAATTAGAGAATGTGCAACTCAATCACGTGCTTTTGCTCGGGAAAGACCCCTTGTCGGCGCCGGAGATGGAGGGTCATTTTCGACACAATTCGCTCTTTGTCGGTCCGGCGGACCGTTCCGCGGTCAACGAGTGCCGGGCTGACTATGTCCCCGTCTTCCTTCATCAGATACCGCGCCTCTTCACTGAAAATATCATTCCATTGGATGTCACTATGGTTTCCGTGTCACCGCCGGATGAGCATGGGTTTATGAGTCTCGGCGTTGAAACACTGGCCTCAAAAGCAGCCTGTCATAACGCAAAAACCGTCATTGTTCAAGTCAATGAAAAGATGCCGCGTGTTTTGGGCGATTGCTTCCTGCATGTCAGCCGGGTTCAATCAATTGTGGAACATACGGAAGCTCTTCCAACGCTGAAGCTCAATCCAGCGACGGATGTTGAAATGGCTATTGGACAGCATATTGTCGGTCTCATTCAGCCTGGAGCAACGATCCAGATGGGCATTGGAGGAATACCCGACGCGGTTTATGCTTCGATCCGGGGGTCACTGGATCTGGGAATTCATACCGAGATGATTTCAGACGGCGCCATGCAAGCGATTGAGCGGGGTGCTGTAACAGGCAACAGGAAGACGATTCACCCGGGAAAAGTCTTGATCACATTTGCTCTTGGAAGTGAAGAACTCTACGATTTCTTGGATAACAATCCGCTGATTGAAGCTCACCCTGTGGAATATTTGAATGATCCCGTTGTTATCAGCCAGAACGACAATATGGTGGCTATCAACTCGGCGATCGAGATTGATTTGACGGGGCAGGTTTGTTCGGACTCGCTCGGGTCGACCATATACTCCGGATTCGGAGGCCAGGTCGACTTTATCAGGGGAGCGGCGCGATCCAAGGGCGGCAAGCCGATCATTGCCATTCCGGCAACGGCAAAAAATGGGACACTTTCACGAATCGTTCCCTTCTTGAAGCCCGGCGCTGGTGTTGTGACAACACGTGCGGATGTCCATTATGTTGTCACTGAATTTGGGGCGGTGGACCTGTTCGGGAAAAATCGCCGGGAAAGAGCGGTGTCATTAATAAAGATTGCGCACCCGGATTTCCAACAGGAACTTGAGAATGCAGCCAGAGAAATGAACCTGCTTTTCTAAAAGTGATTTCTTTAATATGGGCAGGCCAGTGCGCCAGGAGGACGAAAATGATGATGCGTCTATTCCGTCTTGCCGGGATCATAGCTTTAGTTTCTCTTCCTATGCTTCTCATGATCGGCTGTTCAGCCACCAAGAATAAGAAAGGCGGCCCGGAGGTCGACTCCAAATGGGTTGTTACATCTGAAGAAAAACCTGGATCTCCCAAGACTCCACCTTGGGATATAACTCCAAAGGATTCTGAGGATGGCCCGATAACTCTGGACCCCTCAGGTTTTCAGAAGGATCCAGCCGGGGCGCCGGTCGATGATCCATTCTACCCTCCTGAGATCAAGAAGATCAGAATTTATCGGAATCAGCAAAAACCGAAGTGCCCCTACGAAAAAATCGGTTTTGTCCGAGCGCAGAACCTAGACGCCGATCACGCCGAAAATATGTTGAAGGTTAAGATCAGCGCATTGGGCGGTCATGGGGCCGTTGATGTCAAATGGTTCACTTTTGATACAGATCACGGCGAAGAGACTTGGCTCTTGGGAACCGCTTTTGTATTCACCGACTCCAACTGTACCGAAGGCTGGTAGCCTGCCATCATACGGTATGTTTTGTTGCCAGATGGCGAATTGGTGTTTTGGGCCCCGGGCGTTATCTATTCGCCGGTTTCTTCCAGATAGAGGGTCAATTTTCTAAGATCAAGGGCCGCGGCCAAAAGATTTCGATAGGCGGGGTATTGATCGGGCTCGATTGCCCTGTCATTCCATTTCAATTCATATTCGACCCGTAGATATTGATCGTCGGTGGACGGAGTCAATGTATAGGAAGTCTCATGCCAAGAGTATGCCTCGGCGTTGACAGGGTTCAGAAGTTTGCAGGATTTTGGGAATTTGACAATCCAAGTCAGGTTGATTTGTGTCTGGTTTAATGGAAAGAGCCTGGATCGGCACACGCTATAAACGGGGTTCATCCCTTGTGGCCGGAGATCCTTCAAGTCAAGAGGAGGCAGAGGGAGGCTCACAGGGATGCGTCCCCGCTCATCCTTCTCGGGTATCGGTGCGGTGACATTCACCTGGAAAAGCATCCGGTCGGGCGATGATTCCAAAATCCGGATTTTATCGATGGAGGTGCTGTCGGCCCAACCTTCAGCCCATGCTTCGATCGCGCCTTCCGGATTTTTATGTTCCATGAGCAGGGTCCGGGGACCGCTGAGACAGCCGTCGGCCTTGCCGGCGCCGCTCTCCAAATCCCAAAATATGTCGATCTGAATGATATCAATTCCATTCGCCGGATCGATCCAATGGGGAATACCTGGATAGATGGCCAGCTGCGGCCATGAAGCGGCCGCGATGCGGAGTGATTGTACAATTCCCGTAGATGGATTTACCATGAAAAGATCACCGTTCCGGCCCACAACTTGAAGGATGGGATCGGCAAAAGGCTCAAGAGAGGGGACATTGTGGCTCAGGGTCATCCATCGTGAAGGAAGGAGCACTTGAAATTCGTAGTTGTTGCTGCGGCAGAAGGCGGCGAAGAGGAGAGAGCGTTCAAGGGGTGTCGCCGTTGATGTTTGTAAAATGCGCTCCAGGGAGCGGGGGCTCCGGGTGGATCGGAGCGGTGTGTAACGGATCAAAGCCGTATGATCCCGGCAGACTCCAGCCCAAGCCTCCATCTTTTCCAGGTCGCCGATGAACGGAGCCGCCTTCTCCAGGTAGGTCATGAGCGGGTCAATCGATACGATATCCGAGAGGTTCTCCCCCAGAGCGGCGCCAAGACTTGCGGCAAGGAGATCCCAATCCTTTTGGGCCGAAAGATTGATGGCGGATGATTGATCACCGATCCGATAGCTTGAATCGCCGGGACCGGGAGGAATGTTTTCTATCCGCCAAAGGAGACTGTTGTTTTCCCGTCGGGGTTCAGGGATAGAGAAGAGGGTTCCCGATGGATTCACCGATTCCCCATGCAGAGCGCCTTCAACGAAGATCTCCATTTCCAAAACCGGATAGGTATCCTGAGGGAATATCGTTTCGTTAAATGGAATCTCGGAAGGTCGGATATCACGAAGGGTCCAATCCAAGAGGATCGTGGTGCCGGGCTCCAGGCCGACATGAGTGACGACCATCTCGCGCTGGGTAAGATAATCCACCGATAAGTCAAGCGCGTCCGGGGTGACCTCATTGGCGGCGTTTTCCGGCGAATCCTGAAATGATCCATCGGGGAAGTAGGTTCGGGCTTTATGAAGGGTCAGCTCCTGGCGACTCGAATCGTATGCGATGCGAGGATCACCCAGAATCTCGAGGGCATGTTCGCTGCGGATCTGAATCAATCGCTGATGCCGGAATTCAAGCCGGCCGTCGTCGAATTTGTAATAGCGTCCGTCGAAAAGAACAAAGCCGTCATTTTCATCCGAGAGAATCAGAGGAGGAGCAGCCAGAACCCGTTGAACCATTTCGGATTCATTCAATGGCCCGCTGGTCCCCGTCGCGGCCCTTACGCTGGAAAGGTTCGCAAAGAGAATGAGTGAGGCGATCAGCAGCCATCCAATGATATATCTTTTATTCATGATTCTCCTCACCTTGTTCCATAAAGAGATTCGTCGGCCTGCTCTTGAAGCGCCTTGACGACCTCCTGCAGCTCGGGGATCAGACCGGAGGGTATCATCCGTTTCTCAATTTTGAGCTCACCGTGCAGATGGAGGGACGGACCCTTTGCTTCCCATTCCAGTGTTGCAGCGCCCATCTCGGCTTTTCTGTCAAGGTTCTCCGGCGGCTCAATTTTGAAGCCGTCGGGCAATGTTATCTTTTCTTCGATCTGGATCAATTGGGGGGCCCAGAGAAAGAGGTCGTGTTCACGGGTCGGTTCGATGGGAACCGCGGCAAACCGCGACCAAGCGGGGTTGTGGGCCAGCAGAGTGAGAGATGGGGAGCTGAAGATAATATCCTTTCCAATGAAATCGGCGTAGCCGGGGATAGCGTATTTGATTTCAATGCTCATATCTCCCGAGAAATCCCGATGATCCCCGAGTGTATAATCACTGATGATGATCCGGTCAGAGAGTTGGCCGAAACGTCGTTCCAAAGACTGTTTCAAATCACGCTTTAATTGACCTGCCACTAAATTTCTTAGTCCTCCGTCGGAAATGCCACGGCCGGAAATTTTGAAAACGCCATTTAGAGACCCATCCTTTGAGATCCGAGCTTCATTCCGTACAGTGAGGAGGTTCTCAGCCGGATCAAAAGCCGGGATGATGCTCAATCCGTCACCCTCTGGATTTCCGATGACATAGTTTTGTTCACCTTCCCAGCGGCTCCAAATCGGGCGGTTCCATGGAGCCCAGGTTGGATCCAGCATGATCGTTTCGCCCTTCTCCGTTTCAAGGGCGACCACGCAATGATTAAACTGATCGGCCGGAAGATCTTCCACCCTTGAACCGGCCATTGTCATCGCGGCATAGGTTTTAAACCCGGCGGATCGCAGCATTGTCACGAGCATGCCAGCGATATCCTTGCAGACACCGCACCGGTCTTGAAAGGTCATCGAGCTTGGATGAATTGTATATCCTTCGCCGGCGCCCATATTCAGGCCGCTATAACGGATGTTCTGCGCAACCCAGTGGAGGAGTAGAGCCATTTTATCTTCATCGCTTTGAGCGGCGGAAACGATGTCTTGTACTTTGGCGTCGATCTCCGGTGTTGATTCAAAGACCCACTCATTTGTTTCATAAAACCAGCGGCTCTTATCTTCCCAATTTTCAACGGTAGCCATGACCACTTTGGGGACGAAATCGCTGAGATCGGGCATTCGGGATTCATAAGTAACGGCGGAAATCCTCTCGCTCCAGAATCGGTAGATGAAAGCTTCGTCCGTGAATCGGAGGCTGCTCATCAAATCGCCATTATACATTGAATATTGCAGAGGTTTATCGCGAGGCAACCGGACCTCATAAACTTTCTCAACCATGGGAAGGTCGCCTTGAAATAAAACGACGTCATAGAAGTGGCCTCGCATGGGAGGGATGTAGAGGCTGTCTTCCGAGGCGACAGGGGTGAAGGACGACGGCTCCTCTGTGAGATAGGCTATTTGGAAGCCTTTCATATATGTTAAGATTTCCACCGCGTCTCCCGGCATCAGCCGGGGAAGACCCAAGACCTTCATTCTTCCACCCCAATATATGAGGTCGGCCGGTGCGGTGACGTCAACCGCCGTTTCTGGATCAACATCAATTGTGGTGGAGTCTGCGTGGTATATGCGGACACTGCGAATTTCAATGATATTGGAGCTGGTATCATAATCAAAACGAAGAGCCCGGGTGGCCACGGCGCCGGCAGGTTTCAATATTTTAATGAATTGATGATGATATCTGTGACTTAATCCACTCTCCTCAACCTCGATCGTCGTTCGATCAAAGAGCAGAATGCGATCAGCCTCTTCAAAAATCGGGTCGGATGGTTCAGACATAAGGGCCAGTGCATCGGGCGATGGTATGTTCGCAGGTGGGTCAATGGCATGAACGCTCCCGCAGAAAAGTGTAAGGGCGAGAATCACGAACAAAAACCGCATTATTTCTCCTTCCGCCCGGAGGCGGTCTCCGGGATCGACTTCATCGTTGCGTCGTATCCCATCCTGTCATGATATTGCGGATGATCTCTTCCATCCGATGGAGGATGCGATCTGCAAAGGCTGTACATTTATCTTCCGTCAAACGGGCAAAGTCGACGGGTGATTCCGGATGGTCATAGATGATGACGGGTCTCGGGGTCGGTATGGCCGTGACTCCCTTGAAACGGTAGTAGGCCGGAACCGCTTTTTGTGGAAGGTGATTTCGGATTTCGGGATGCAGGCCGAGGAGAAGCCCCATCTCGTCTATGCCGGCATGCCCCATGCCGCCCTCACCGAAGATCTCGACGGCATCGGGTTGCCCCTCGAACCACCAATCAATAACCGCGACATAGAGATTGATCTCTCGAAACAGGCGACCTGCGGCTTTCTCCAGGGTCGCCGTATTGCCTCCATGTCCATTAATGACCAAGAGCCTCTTCAGACCGTGCCGGGCAAGCGAACGGCCCAATTCAAAGAGAAACGAATCGAGAACTGCTTCGCTCAATGAACATCCGCCGGGGTAGGCCAGCAGGGATCCCGTAATCCCATACGGCATCAGCGGAAGGGTCGGCAATTCCAGCCGTGTCGAAAGATGCCGGCACAGAGCTTCGGGGATCAGGTTGTCGGTTCCTACCGGGCCGCCATTGTGGGCTTCTATTGTCCCGATCGGGAGGAGCGCCGTTTCAAAGGGGTGGCGGGCATGATCACCGGTTGACAAATTCTGCCATTCCATAGGGACACCTTCCAAGGTTATCGGTTCGTTTGATATGGGAAACCCGCCAAGAGACGCATCCACAGAGGTTCCCATCCGAAGGTTCGGTTGGAACGGAGTCTATAGGGAAAGAAAGCGACCGGCAAGTCCGGAGCATTAAACTCTCTTGCCGGCCGGTGGTATGGGATATGATGGGTGTGGAAGCTGTTTCAGAATTCCGCCCATGGATCGCAACAGCCCGAACGCCGGATCGTATACTCCAGAGAGTCCCCGAATCTCTTCAGTCGAAGGAAAGGATGGATGGCGATGACCTTTCGTATGTTATGGAACGCCTTTTTGTTCCTTGGGATGTGTCTCTTCCCCGCTTGTCAAAATAATCCCTCAACGGAGTTGCGGCTGGAAGATCTCGAACCGGATCAGTCGGTGAATGGCTTCAGGGTCCTGAATCTCTATGAGGATGGCTCTGAGCAGATCCTCGGCGCCCGCTTTATAAACGAGAAAAGCGGTTTTCTGGTCGATTTTCTGCGCATTCAGTCGGTTCCGCAGGGCTTCATGTGGGTTAAGTCCATTCCCTTGAGCGATCGAGGCGAACCCCATGCTTGCGAACACCTGCTTCTTGGGAAGGGCAAGCAGGGGAGATATGTCGCCGCCTTGGAGGATATGACCCTGGGCAGCAGTTCCGCTTGGACGAGTCAAATCACCACCGTCTACCACTTCAACACCCTTGCCGGAGAAGACGGCTTTTACTCTACTCTGGAGGCGCGTCTCAAGGCCCTGCTCGCCCCATCCTTCACTGATGAGGAGATCCGCCGGGAAGTCTGCCATATCGGGGTTTCCGATGATCCGGCCGATGGGCGGTTGACCTTGGAAGAAAAGGGCACCGTCTACACCGAGATGATCAGCTCGTTTGAGGGGCCCGGGTATCCTCTCTGGGGGACCATGAGCGATCTCCTTTATGGCAAAGATCATCCGTTGGCCAACAGCGCCGGAGGGCATCCTGACTCCATGCGAACCATGGTTCCCAAGGATTTGAGGGATTTCCACAGGGAGTGTTATCATCTCAGCAATATGGGGATGATTGTCGCCATTCCGTCCGACATGGATCTGTCTTCCTTTTTGAATCGAACGGGTGGACTTCTGGAGAGATGCCAGCCCGGCTCCGATTCAAGCCCAACCCCTGGGATCGGTTTTGTCGACCTGCCGCCGCCGAGCCCTTCGGCTCAACCGGGTCATATAGAGATCATTCCCTACGCCAGCGAAAACCCTGAAGACAGAGGGCGCATTCTCTACGGCTGGCAGCCGGATCTTGAATACGATAACTTCGAAAGTTTTCTGTTGGATCACTTCCTGGATGCCTTTGCCGGCGGCTCCGATTCCAATCTCTATGATCTCTTTATCAATTCCCAAACCCGCACGATGGATATCGGGGCCACCGGCACCTTTGGATACAATAGTGCCGAGCCGGGCCATCCGATCTTCTTCGGGATATCGGGGGTAGAGAATGGGTACATCACTGAAAAGTCACTGGCTGAGATTCGGAATCTGATGGTCAACGAGGTTCAGAAGCTCGCCTCGTTTGAAGACAATTCGGAGGATCTGAGAAAATTCAATGACCGCGTCGCGAGCCTCCTGGATCAAAGCGCCAAGGGCTATGAACGGAGCCTCAACTCGCCTCCGATGTTCGGTTACCGGCGGGGAACTGCGGGCCGCTGGCAATCTTATCTGGAGTTCCTTGAACGTGAGGGGGGATTCAGAAAGTCACTTGTACTAAAAAATCATTTTGCTCACGCACGGCAGCTCTTGGATTCGAAAGCAAACTTCTGGCGGAGCTATATCGATCATTGGAAGCTGATCTCAATGCAGCCGGTGTCCGTCGGTGTCTATCCTGATGCCGGCGTATTGAAAAAAGCTTCACTTGAGAAAGAGCAACGTCTTGCCTCGATCTTGGCGGATTTTAAAAAGAAATATGGCACGCAGAATGAACAAGAAGCCATCGCCGCCTATAAAAGCGAATTTGACAAGAATAGCGAAGCGCTGGAATTGCTGGCGGCGGAGGAAGAAATCCCCAAATTTATCGACAATCCCCCGCTGACCCTCGATGACCAGTTGGATTATCAGGTGATTCAATTGCCGGGTGGCATCGAGTTGGTGGCTTCAACATTTGAGAACATGACCTTTTCAACCGTGGGATTGGCGCTGAAAATGGATGTCGTCCCGGAATCCCATCTGGTGTATCTGCCCCTGCTGCCCAGCATTATAACGGAGATCGGCGTTGAGAAAGATGGGAGAATCGTTCCCTATACTGAGATGATGGAGCGTCTTCGCAGGGAGGTCATGAATTACAACGCCCATTATGATGTCGGGCGGGAAACGGGGCGGATTGAATTGGTTCTGGATGGGGGCGCGGGTGATCCCGAGGAGATCGTTTCCCTCTTGGAATGGATGGAAGCATCGCTCTACGCTCCCTATCTGAACGTGGAGAACCTTCCGCGGTTAAGGGATATAGTGGATCAATCACTCGTCAGCCTCCGCGGAATGATGCAGGGAGGGGAAGAATCGTGGGTTGATGATCCCGCGAATGCCTATCGTTTCCAAGACAACCCCCTTTATCTTTCAACCCGGTCATTCCTGACGAGGGCACATCATTTCCAGAAACTGCAGTGGCTGTTGCGGGATGCGGGAACCGAGGATGAGAGTCGGATGATCGCGCAGTTCTTGGACGACCTCCGCCGTGACGGCGATGGAAAGAGCCGAGATGAGCTTCTGAAACTGCTACAAGCGTCGACGATACCTTCTGATACGGATTACTGCCGCAAAACGTGTACGAAGATAGTTGAAACCCTGCAAGCCTGCCTGCCCGATAGTCCCGACGCAGATCTTGAGAATGACTGGCGCTATGTCTGCGATCAAATCAAAGAAGATCTAGCAGCACCTCCGCAGGCGGCGCTTGATGGTCTGAATGAAGTGATGGAGTTGCTTCTTCGGACGGATAATGCGCGCTTCTATATGATCTCCAATACCGCGAATCGGGAAGGGAGTATTGAGCGTCTGAAGGAGTTTGCGGGAAAGCTGGATGATCAAACATCCTCCATCCGGCAAACGTACAGTTCTCGTATGAATATCTTTGAGCGACTCGCGAAACGCGAGAATCTGACGGAACGGCCGGTTTATGTCGGATTGATCAACAAGAACACGCGGAATGGTACGCTGGTTTTCTCAGCTGCAAACACGGCCATCTGGAATCCGGAAGAGGAGTCAATCCTGGATTGTTTAACCGGCCGGCTTTATGGCGGCAGCGGCGGACATGGGCTCTTCATGAAAACCTGGGCTGCAGGTCTCGCTTACAGCAATGGGTATGGTTACGGGTCCCAGAGCGGCCGGGTCAGCTACTACGCCGAACGATGTCCCGATGTGGCGCAAACGATGCGATTCGTCGTAGATATTTTGAAGAATGCTGAAATCGATGAAAAACTCATGGAATACGCCGTCGCCGGAAGCTTCAGTGGATCACGGGCGGCCGGGCCTTATGAGACAAGAGGCATCGCCATGGCTTCGGATTTGGTGGATCACTTCGGTCCTGAGGTGGTTAACCGATACCGGCAAGCCGTCTTGGATGCCCGCAAGATTCCCGATCTTGCCGGGAAGCTGAATCAGCGAATGGAAAGGGTCTATGGACAGGTGCTGGCAGGCTACGGCCCGAAGCTAAAAGAAAGTCGCGACGGCGTTTTCTTCCTCATCGGACCCGATGAGCAGTTCGCCTCACTAGAGGAGTATATCGCCACCGCGGAAGAGCCCCAATCCGTTCATAAGCTCTACCCCAGGGATTTTTGGCTTGTCGGCGGCAACGATTAAAAAGTAACAATCAGCGGCCGGAATCTCACTCTGTCGGGATCCCGGCCGCATCATCTTCCAGAGCATAGTCATTGATATTAATAAAGCCGCCTCGCGCAAAACCCATAAAGATCTGCTTTCCAATCTCTACATGCCCCGGCGCATTGGGATGTATACCGTCCTTGCCGAAGAGGGAACTCTTATCGGGGATGTTGTCGAAAATCGCGGCGCAATCAACGAGGAGATTCCCCGTATTGCGGGCGACTTCGCGAACGACATGATTGTATTCAGAGTGAATCTTGAGAAGAGAAGCCTTGTCGATTATAAAACCATCGTTTACAAGATTATCCGGAACATCGGTCCATTGTGCGTATGCAGCGGGAGCCGTGATGAGGACGACCTGTGTTCCTCGTCTTTTCGCACATGCAATAATCCGCTCAAGATTCTGCCTGTAGTCCTCGCGCTCCACGCGGTGTAAAGGCGACTTTGCCTCCGACCCGGCTGCTTTGCGGATTGAAACGCTGAGGCGCAGCAAAGCCTGCAATATTCGCACTTTGGAAGCGGTGTCGAGGATGAATTGAGTGGATTTTGACGGTAATATTTGGTCTTTGTCCTGAAAATGCCGGGCCAGCCAGTGATCATTCCAGCCGAAATAGACCGTTATGATATCCGGTTTGAGATTGGTCAATTCAGTTTCATATAGCCGCAATCCCTGAAAACTCGAATAGCCGGGGACACCGGTATTGATGACCTCATATTTCAACCCGCTGTCATTTTTATTGAGGAACTGCTGGAGCGCGGTGGTATACGAGAAGGCGGCCCTCAGGCCGAAAGTGCAGGATCCGCCCAGGGCGATGATCCGAGTGGTCCCCTCGGGTTTATCGGTTGTGAATTCCCCGCCCCGGTATCCATGTCCATTGGTCTGTAACGCCGGATTGTTCGCTCTGAGACGCCAAAACAGATGATCATCCGGAATAAAATCGTACTGCCCTTTGTGTCTTTCCGGGTATTTGTACTTATCGTCGGCGAATTGTATATAACGGGGAATATTGTGATACTCGAATCCGGCGACACGCAATCCGATTTCAACAATAAGAAGAACAAGAAGAGTGGCCGTGATGGTGAAAAGGATAGACATGCCCCGGGATGGGTGCGTCTTTGCGGTTGACTTATTCTGGGGAACCATATTTATGACTCCCTTTTGTATGAATCCATAGGGAGCCTAACGAACAATGTGCAGCGTTTCAACCGCAACCCCATCCGGCGTGACCAAGCGCACCGGATAGGCGCCGGCTCCCAAGTGAAGCGTCGAAGGCGAAAAGGAGAACTGGTGATCTCCGGGCGTCCTGTGGCCGTTGAGAAGATCCGCGATTCTTCGACCGCTGATGTCAAAGAGCTCAACGCGTACTTTCCCAGCGGTGGCGGTCCTGTATCGGATTTCAATGGGACCGTGCGCTGGATTGGGCGAGCAGACTAATCGGGAATGAAACGTCTCATTGGGATATCCCCCCGGGTTTCTTTCATCAACCGAGCTGGATGCGGGGGGAACCCAGAAATCCCAAATACCGCGGCCGTAAGTTCCAAATCGCATGACGCCGATTTCGGGAACCCACTCAACACACCAATAACAGGTCAGCGGCGCTTCGGTGCCGAGGATGGAAACCCACTGAGCGGCACCGGCTTCGTAGCGATAGGGACCCGCCTCGCAAGCGGCATAGGGTGTCTCGCCGGCGTCATCCCCCAGGGCCAATTCCAGGACCAGGGTAAAGGGCAATCCATCAGAGAAAGGCTCCCAGGTAAGACCCCCATCGGTCGTCCGCCAGATGGGATGGCCCAAATATCCACTGCCGCCGGCATAAGCCAGTTCACGGTCTCCGGGAGATGCCACAATCGATGTGCCGTAAAAATACTGCGAGCCGGGTCCGTGATCCGATTGAGTCCAGCTCAAACCGGCGTTATGTGAGAACCACATCTTTCCATCATTGGTGACGCCGTACCAGTACTCGCTGTCCGCAGTGGAAATGGCGAGGCCGGTTAGAAAGCCGCCGCTGCTGAAATCCTGAGACCCTTCGATCATCTCGTAGGTATAGTTGTTTTCAATTCGCTTGCAGTGCCAAAGATGATCCCCGCAGAAATAGAAGGCTTCCGCATCAAACGGGTCGGCGGTTAGAGATGGCATCCAACTGCAGGATTGGGTCGGAAAATCAAGCTGGAAAAGATATTGGGGCGCCGTTTCATTTTTTTGAATAAGGATGAATCCAGGATAAACGGAATAAAGCCAGTTGTGATCGCGAATGGTGGAAGCAAGATGTCCATAATCGCCACTGATCAATTGATTGAAGGGTATCAAGGCGCCACGGCTCCCGTGATACGATTGCTGATATCCCTGGTCCTGAGCTCCGGCGACGATGAGATAGGGATCATTTTGACTTGTAAAAGTATCATAATATTGACTGACACCCAGTCCCCAAAGGGAAACATTGTGAATTGTGATACCACCGTCATAGGAGACAAAGGTGCCGCCGTCGGTATTGAAATAGATGGCTTCCTGGCCGCCGACCATATAGGCATTCATTCCCGGCAGGTCGGCATGCAGTTTTCCCTCAGGGTTACCGTAATAGTCATACCAATTATTCACTTTGTTGAAGGCGCTGCCGCCGCTCGTTGATCGCCAGCATTCGACGCCCGCATAGAAGACGAGGTTGGGGTCTGTGATGGAGGCGAGAAGTGTTTCCCAAAAATCATCGATATCATGCTTCCAGGCCCAACTCTGTCCGGCATTGGATGATCTGTAGAGCTTCCATTGGCCGCCTTCCTGAAGGGCGGCATAGAAATGGGGGGCGCCCGCTTCAGAGCCGGTCAGCACCACATCGGCTACGGTGGCGGTGCTGGCCGTTCCCACCTCCTGAAAGGAAGCGGCTTGATCGTCGGATCGATAAATCGTACCCCCGGCCATGACATAGATCGGCCCACCGGCCACCCGGTCGATCCAAAGATCACAGCGGGGATTGGCTGGAAAGACGATTCGCTTTTCAAATGTCAGGCCGCCGTCGGTCGATCTCGAGATGATAAAACCATAATCATAACCACCGCCGTCCAGATATTGCCGGGAACGGCTTAGATAGTAGACCGTCCGCGGATGGGAGGGATCGTGGACGATGCGTCGCGATTCATAAATGTCGTCGGGAACTCCCTCGGGAACGAACCAGGTCTGCCCTCCATTGCTCGAAGCATGGATCGTTCCTTCGTTTCCGTAGGAGGCAAAGCCGGGTCTCAGTGTAAAAACGATTTCCGGTTCCAACGGTCCATATCCGGGAGGAACGACCAGAATTTGGTTCGAGCCCATTCCCAATCCGTCTGAAAGAGCGACCCAGTCCCGGCCATCAATAGTGCCCTTCCAGATCCCGCCGTGATTGGCTCCAATATAAAGGGAGGCACCATCGCTGCTGGGCGCCGCGGCATGTGTCCGTCCGGCCTGATTGACACTGCCGATTTCCTTCCACTGACTTGATCGTTCATCCCGCTCTATTTTCGCAAAGCGTTCCAAGGAGAGGGATCGTCGGTTCGCCTTTTCGATGAGGCGCCAATCGACATCCGGCGGACACCGGTGAAGACTCTCCATCCATTCCTCACGGAGCCGCTTTCGTTCTTTTCGATCGTGCTTCCACTGGGCGATCTCCGTCGGCGCCGGAGGCGCGGTCCCACCGTTGAAAGGGGAGGAAGGATCAAGCAGGGCAACCGGTTTCGCCACTATGGTGACAGTGTTACGATCACCATCACCCATAAATAGATCCGGCAAAAGGCGCGGGCATAGGTTCGGCCATAGGTTCGCTATAATGGCGCCTGCGGACAGGCCCAACACGACGATTCCGAGGAGAATTCTTAATTTCATCTGGGCCTTTCCTTCATTTTGCAGATATTGTGCACATCATTGTGCGAAGTATGGATGATCTTGGTCAGCGGCGGGATTGCATGTTTCCCGATACCTGCAGGTCAAGAATATCACAAATGGAGCGGTGAACCAAATGGGGGCACGCTGAGTCAGGGTGGGGGGCCACAGCACCGGCCCCCCGCCGGCGCAACGATCAACTCCCCATCAGCCAGGCCGAGAGAAGATTGACCGTCGCTTTAAGGTCGTCTTTGTGAACCATTTCAACCGCCGTGTGCAAATAGCGGCAGGGAACGGAGAGGGTGATCGCCCTGCGGCCGCCGCCATAACGCTGCATGGCTCCCGCATCGGTGCCACCCATCGGAAGAATCTCATACTGGAATTTTATCTTTTTCTTTTTCGCCAGAGCGGTGAAATCATCCAGCAGGGACTTAGTGCTGATTGACCAGCCATCCATAACCTTTATAGCGACACCATCACCCAATGTTGAAATCGATTCCTCCTTCTTTGCGCCGGGGGTGTCGACGGCGAGGGTCACATCGATGGCGATCGCAACCTCGGCTTCAATATTCTGCGCCGCCACCATGGCGCCCCGGAGTCCAACCTCCTCTTGGGCGCTGCCCACCCAATAAATATCGTAGATATTCTTGCCTTTGACTTTTTTGATTGCGTTCAGGGCGATCCAGGGGCTGATACGGTTATCCATCGCCTGGCCGCAAACATGAGAACCCATTTCAATCGTGGACTGTTCAAGAACGACCGGATCTCCAATTTCCACCTTCGATTTCACCGTGCGGGCGGGAAGACCGAGATCAATCATGAACTCGGAGATCATAGGAATCTTTTTCTTCTCTTCCTCGCCGGCGACGTGGATGGGCCGGGTGGCGGGGTTTAGGATTCCGATCAGATCGCCGGAAGCCGTCATGACGCGAACACGCCGTGCGAAAAGATTCCGCGTATCGAATCCGCCGGCATGATGAATACGCAGGAATCCCTGTTCATCGATGTAGCGCACGTAAAATCCGATTTGATCCAAATGGCAACTGAGGATGACGCCCTTTTCTTTTTGGCCGCTCTTTCTCTTTGCAGCTTTTATGGTACCGATCAGATTACCGATACTGTCCTCATGCAGTTCGTCCCACCATCCCTTTGTATGTTTCCGGATGAGATCGCGCACCCGTTCTTCTCGACCGGAAATACCGGGTGTTTCCGTCAGTTGCTTTAGAAATTCCATGACTTTGCCTTTCTTTTATTCCACTCTTTTCTTTCACCGGCCGGATTTGCAGTACCGACTGAATCCCGGTTGAATAGTAAAGAGCCGGATCCAAAATGCAAAGGTGAAATCAATGGATCGTTTGGGAATGACCTGGGAAAAGAGACGGACGGATATCCAGCGGCGCTTTGAGAAAATTGTTGACCGTTATGATGTCGCCAACACCTTTCTAAGCCTCGGCTTGGACGACGGATGGCGCCGGCTGGCCGTTCGTGAAGGAGTACGCGCGGCTGAAAAGAGATCCGGCGTCCCATTCCCGGAAGAGGGCCTCTGGCTCGATCTGGCCTCGGGGACCGGAGCCATGGCGCGGATTCTGACCCGCTTCAATATCTCCCGGGTCCTGCGATTGGATCTGAGCCCCGTCCTTCTTCAAGATCGATACAGAATGAGAGGGGCGCCGTCGGGGATGCGAGTCGCCGCCGAGACGCACCGGATTCCTTTGCCGGCAAACTCGGTTTCTGGGGCGTTGATGGGATTCGCCACGCGCCATATTCCGTCATTGGATGAATATATCGGTGAGGTCGCGCGGGTGCTCGCGCCCGGCGCCGTTTTTGTTCTGCTCGATATGGACATGGGGCGAGGGCCCCTCTGGGGACCGGTCTATCGATTCTATTTTCGTCATATCCTTCCAATGATGGCAGCCCTCCTGACCCGCAACGGCGAAACCTATCGTTGGATGGTGCGCACGGTCGAGGAAGGGCCGAAACCGGAAACGATTGTACCGGTTCTTGCGAGCGCCGGTTTTCAAAATATTGATCTTCGCTATCCATCCGGCGGGGCGGCTTACCTCATCATCGCGCTTCGTTAAATGAAGGGCTCGCCCAAAAGCCGGTTGCCATTTTCAATAAGGATCTTCGTTTTTACCTCAAGGGGAATATCCAACTCTATAAAGTCGGTCAGGCATTCTTGAAGTGACGGTACGCCCGGTCCCGGCCAATCGCTTCCATAAAGAACCTTGTCGGCTATCATCTCAAGACGCGGGAGGATCTCGGGTATCCGGCGCGCCGGGATGCTGGAAAGATCCAAATATAGATGTGAATGGCGCCGCGCCAGGAAAACCGCCTCGTCATACCATAGCGGTCTCCCGCTGTGGGCCAGAAGAATCGTGAGTTCGGGAAAATCAATGGCGACATCATCGATGAGCATGGGATGACCCAAGCGGCTTCTCGCTCCTGGGAAAGAAGAGGTTCCGGTATGAAAGGCGACCGGCAGTTTCAGATGCTGAGCCGTCTCATAAAGGACAGCCAATGGATGTCCAGGCTCCTCAAGATAGGCATTCGGAGCCATTCCCTGGTGGGGCGGATGAATCTTCAAGCCCCGGAGCCCCCGGTCAGCCAGATCCCGAATCCGCCGTCCGATATCGCGGCAGTTTTGAAGATCGGGGCAGCCGAAGGCGACCAGGCGGCTTTCATACCCGCGAATATAGTTCACCGTCCAATCATTGATCTCCTCTCCGGAGCCGATGACGGAGGAAGCGAAATTCATCAGACCGACACGCTGAACTCCCAAGCGATCCATCTCTGATATCAGAAGATGGGGATCGGCGATGACGCCCTCAATAAAAACGGCGTCTTTTCTGCCGCGACAAACGATCTCCTTCACCTCGGGGCGGAGCTGGTCCCAGGGTTGTACATGGATATGGATGTCGGTGATCCCTTTCAAACTTTGATTCAAGTGGCACCCCCGGGGGTTTTACAAAATGCGGTTCCCTTTGGAGCCGGGTTAGATTTTAAATCCTTTTAAAACGACCTTGCCGACCGCCCGCCGTTCCTCGAGGTATCGATGCGCTTCGGGGAGCTCCTCCATCGGGAAAACCCGGTCAACCACCGGATGCAGGAAACCCTTCCGAACCAGATCGATCCCGCGCTCAATCTCTCCCCTGGTTCCCATAGTAGAACCCAGGATCTGAAGGTTTTTGAAAAAGAGATGCCGGAGATCCAATTCAATCTTCGGATCGATAGTCGCTCCACAATTGACGAGGCGCCCTCCCAGATTCAGGCAGGACAAACTCTCGATAAATCCTACGCCGCCGAGATGATCCAGAACGATATCAACCCCGCCGCCGGTGATGCGCCGGATCTCCTTCCGCACATTTTGTTCCGTACTGACAATCACCTCCACGGCTCCGAGTTCGCGCACCCGGTCTGCCTTGGATGGGGTTGCCACGGTGGCGATGACCTGAGCCCCCCAGAGCTTTGCGATTTGAATCGCCATGGAACCAACGCCGCTGGCTCCGGCTTGAACAAGAACCCATTCACCCGCTTGCAACGCGGCCCGGTTGACCAGCATATGCCAGGCCGTCTGCAGAACGAGGGGAACAGCGGCGCCTTCTTCGGGTGAAAGGTTATCAGGATGGGGGATGAGGTGGGATGCCGGCACAACGACCATGTCAGCGCAGCCACCGTCACGGGATTCACCGAGGATGCCGAACCGCCGGCAGAGGTTGTCACGGCCTTCGAGGCAGCGGGGACACCGTCCACAACCGATGCCGGGCGCGATGAGAACCGGATCACCGGCGCCCCAGCCTTGAACACCGGCTCCAAGTTGATCGACCAGGCCCGAGACGTCGCAACCAGGCGTGAGAGGAAGGGGAAAGGTATGGCCCGGCACGCCGCGGCGGACCCAGAGATCGAGATGATTCAAGGCGGTCGCCAAGACCTTCACACGGGCCTCGCCGGGACCCGGCTCCGGAATACGGGCCGATTCCTCAAAACGAAGGACCTCGGGACCACCGTGTTCAAAGACTCTCCATGCTTTCATCCCTGCCTCCTTCAAGACGGTTTCCTTCAATTGTGTTATCCGGGGGATGGGGAGGGCTGTCATCCGCCGGGGGCACCCAGCGCCCGAATTTCCTTCCTATTATGCCGTTACCCCATGCGGAAACAATCTCCGAATCGGCCTGAAAGTCCTGGGGATCGGCACCGTGATCGGCCGAAAATGGGAAAGAACCTTTTCATAGCGCCGGAGGGGCACTAGAATCGCCAAATTGGAGGGCATTCCGTGACGCGAGATTTCTCTCAGACTCGACAGATGGACCGTTTCACCGGGACAGCGCCGGTTGAAGGCTCCCCAGCCTACAAGGCGACCCTCGTGATTCCCGCTTACAATGAAGAGCAGGGAATCGTACCGGTTCTCGAAGAACTCAAACGGTTAGGCGATGCCTACGAAATTCTGGTCGTGGATGACGGTTCAACCGACGGGACCTCCGAGACGGTTCGGAGGAGCGGTGTGAAGGTTATCCGGCATCCTAAGAACCGAGGTTACGGGGCAGCCCTGAAAACGGGGATCCGCGAAGCCAAATCCCCGATCATCGTGATCACCGATGCCGATGGAACCTATCCCAATGAACGCATTCCCGAATTAGTGGCTCGAATGAGTGATGTCGATATGGTGGTGGGGGGAAGAACCGGCACCTCGGTCGCCATCCCGTTGATCCGGCGCCCCGCCAAATGGTTCCTGAACCGCCTCGCGAATTATCTCTCCGAGGCCGATATCCCCGATCTGAATTCCGGTCTCCGGGCTTTCCGCAGGGATGTGGCGATACATTTCTTCCCCATCTTTCCATCTGGTTTCTCATTCACCACGACGATCACCCTGGCCATGTTGGTGAATGGCTATATCGTGGAATACATCCCGATTGATTATCATCACCGCAAGGGCAAATCCAAAATCCGGCCCATATACGATACGCTGAATTTTATTTCTCTCATCGTGCGGACCGTTCTCTATTTCCGGCCGTTGAAGATTTTTCTTCCCATAGCCGGTCTTCTACTTCTCGCTTCTCTGCTTATTTTTATAGGAAGCTGGCTGTTCCTCCCGAAGATCATGGACGCGACGGTCAGTATCACCTTCATGTCAGGTCTCCAAATGGCCGCGCTCGGTCTGCTGGCCGATCTGATCGATAAGCGTTCGGGCTGGAGTGGATGAGGAGGAGGCGTTGATCATAGGGCTTGGGATCGATATGATTGAGGTTGACCGGGTGCGCCGATTGAGAGAACGGCATGGGGAGCGATTCCTCGACCGCATTCTTGGACCTTTGGAGAAGGAAGGGATGCATGGGGATCCGGATCAATATCTTGCCTCCCGATTTGCCTGTAAAGAGGCGGCGATGAAAGCCCTCGGCACAGGCTGGGGCAGGGGAATCCGCTGGGTTGATCTTGAGATCGTTAACCTTGAATCCGGAAAGCCGGTTTTGAAGTTTCATGGGGCCGCGGGGGAATTGGTGGCTGAACTGGGCGGCAAGGCTCATGTGAGTCTCAGTCATCTGCGAGGTCACGCGGTCGCTATCGTGATTTTGGAGGAACAGAATGTATAATGTATCTGATATAAAACAACCGCTGTCCCGGAAGCGGCTTCCCATCGTTTCGATGATAGCTGTGATGAGCTTTATGGCGCTCATGAGCTGGTCTTCGCCCGGACTCGCCTCGCCTGATCGGCTTAAAGGACAAACGATCCTCGTTTTCGGGCGGGATTCGGTGGATACCCGGGTCAATGCTTTGCGGGACAAGCTTTGGAGTCGCGAGGAGCTGTCGCGCGGCCTCGCGGAACTCTTCTTCTGGGAGATCGATTACCAGGATGGCCCGATCCTCGAGTGGGCCGAGAAGAATAAAAATACAGCGGATTGGATCGTTATGACGGATGACCTCTCCGATACGATTTCGACTCAGCTTTATCCCTTGTTAAAGAGCTATACCGAAATCCACCCGGATGAGCTTCTTACCGAAGGGCGCCAGCAATTCGAGCTGGCCAATATCACCTTGAACCCTCCGCCCACCAGAATGTTGGGATTTCACGTCACCCGCTTGGGCCGGTTTCTTTATGCAAAGAGCGACTCCTTGATCATGAAAGCCGGCGTCCAGGATCGCGAAGGTGTCTATGACGGTTATATCCGATTTATCTGGGATTGGGTGCAGCAGTTTCATCAATGCCACGAAGGGATTATTCAAAAACATACGTCAAGGATCACGCAGGAAGATTGGATTGTCGCGCGGTTGAAACCGAATTGCCCGGAAGGTAAGAGGTTTCGGGTTATCGGGCAGTACATGGCCCTGGACCCTGACATTTTTCTCTATAAACACCGGTTTGTTATCATGAGCGAGGAATGCGGGGAGCAACGGACGATTGAAATTCCCTTGCCGCATTTCAAGCTCTTTATGGAAGAGGTCCAGCGGCTTTCAGAGGAAGAGAAAGGAAAGCTCCTGGAGGATAGGATCAAACGTCGTTGAGACCGCGACTTCTCGCCGTATTTCCCGATAGACCCTGGCCGCCGACGGCGGGCAACCGGGTCAGGAATCTTTCTCTTCTTCAAGCGCTCTCGGGTTCGTTTCAGCTGACGATAGTCTATTTGGCCCATGGACCGGAGGAGGCGGACCCGCCGGAAGAGCTGCAGAAGCTGGGACGGGTCGTTCCCTTTTTAGCCCCCCACAAACGATCACGTTTTTCCTGGATCAGAAACCATCTCAGGGCGCGTCTCCGGAATTTCGAGGGTCTTAGCCGCATCGCCTACTTCCAAAGTCCTCCGGAATTCGGGAAAAGAGTGGAGGCGATTCTCAAGGAAGAATCCTTCGATATTGTACACGTAGCCTATTGGTATACCCTTCGTCATCTCTTCCCCTTTCCACGTCCACCTTTGTGGTGTCTTGACACGCATGATGTCTTCTTTGAGAGAGAGGCTTTGCTCTATGGACGGATCCCCCCGCGCGCAAAATCGGAAGAATTGCGGATGCTGCGGGCTTACGATGCGGTCATCGCCATTACTCCCCGGGATGGTCTGATCTTCAAACCATTGTTATCTGAGGAGACTCAGCTTATTGAAGTGGGGATGGGAGTCGACGCAAAGCGCTGGAGTGAGGCGGATCCGGCGCCCGATCTACCGCCGGACCGCGATTGGATTGTTTTCTATGGAGCGATGGGAACGAAACCAAACCTCATCGCAGTGAAGGAACTCACTGAAAATATCTTCCCGGGAATCCTTGCCCAATGGCCACGCGCCGGTCTTCTGCTCCTGGGCTCGTCACCCCATCCCGATATCATCGCGCTCGGCCGCCGACCGGAAATTCACGTTCCAGGAACGGTTCCCGATCCAGCGAACTATCTGCGGGCCGGCCGGGTTCTAACCCTTCCTCTCCGCGTTTGTTCAGGATTCCGCAGCCGGGCCGTCGAGGCCTTGGCGGCTGGGATTCCCATCGTCGCATATCCCGAGGCAATGGACGGCTTGAAGGTCGAGTCGGGTCGCCATTGGGTTGCCGCCGGGAATCCCCAGGAGATGATAACTGCGGTGGTTGGACTTCTGAAGGATCAAGCAACCGCTGGAAAAATGGCGGCTCTGGCGCAGAAGGAAGTCGTAGAGCAATACACGTGGAAGTTGACTTATGGCAGATTGGCTACCATCTATCTCGATCTTCTACTGGAGAACTAAGCTTGTGCTTCGAAGATTGCATTTGGCGTGTTTCCTGCTCACCTAGCAGGGTATGTCGAAATGTCGAACCTATTTCAAGCCGCCGCACTGTCCCAATCCGCATTGCCGGTATCACAAGAAACCGGAGGGGTGGAGCTATAAAA